>DATFXE010000676.1:0-4236 GCA_035258585.1 Roseiflexaceae bacterium
ACGCCGAAGCGCGCCTGGAAGCGCGCCCTTCGGCCGCGACGAACGGGCGGCGGCGCAGGCGCCGGTCGCGCGGCACCCAGCGGCCGGGCGGCCCGCCGCAGGATGATATCATACAGCTCGACGAGTCCGATCTCGAAGGCGAAGATGTCGAGTACACCACGCCGGACGAGCTGAGTCTGCCGGAGCTGTTCAATCCGCTGAGCGCTGCCCCTGAGGCGAACGACCAGGCCGACGCACAATCGGAAGAGGTCTTCGAAGGGCTGCTCGATCGCGTCGAAGCCGAAGTCGCCGAGACCGAAGCAATTGCCGATCTGGCGCCCTCGGAGTTCCTGGCCGAGTTGACTGGTCCTGAGTCGTCCGATGTCGCCGACCTGGCCGCCGTTGCTCCGCCCGAAGGCGAGACGGCCCCAGCGGCTCCCGTGCAGCCATTTACCGAGGCTGAATGGGGTTTGCTGATCGGGGTAGTTGGCCAGCTCGAGCGACCAGCCTCGTTCCAGCAGATCCATGATCTATTGCGCGACGCACGCAACAACGCCGGAATCAACCGCACCAACGAGGAGCTGCGCTCGTTGATCAAGCAGGCGATCAACGCCGGGACGCTGGAGCGGATCGGCAAGGGCAGCCGCGCCAGCTACCGCCTGGCTCCGCCGGATGAGACGGGCGCGCCCGACCAGGCCGAGCAGATCGCCCAGGCCGAGAGCGAGCAGCCAGCCGCGAGCCAGCCGGAGTTCTATACGCCCGAGGCGGCCGCCGAGGCCGCGCAGCTCGGCGTGGAGGCGCCGGCGACACGTGAGACGGAGCCGGCCAGGCCCACGCGCTCCCGCTCGCGCAAGAAGGCGGCGCCGGCAGCCGAGGCCGCGCCAGCTCCCGCAGCTGAGGCTGCTCCGGCCAAGCGGGCCCGCCGCTCGCGCAAGAAGGCGGCGCCGGCGGCCGAGGCCGCGCCAGAGGCGCCAGCCGAAGAGTCAGCTGCAGCGGCCGAGGAGCCATCCAAGCCCAAGCGCGCGCGTCGAAAGAAAAGCGCGAACGCAGAATAGGACTGAGGGCCGAGGACTGAGGACTGAGTCTCTGAATCAGGATACTCAGTCCTCAGCACTCGGTCCTCAGCACTCAGCTATGACGTTGGTCAAGATCTGTGGGCTGCGAACGATCGAGCACGCGCTGGCGGCGGCTGATGCAGGCGCCGATATGCTAGGGTTTGTATTCGCCCCATCGCGCCGCCAGATCAGCCCCGAAGCGGCCGCCGCAATCGTCCAGGCCGTCCGCGCCAAGCCCGCCGAGCGGCCGGTGACGATCGTGGGGCTGTTCGTCAACGCGGCGCCCGATCGTATGCTCGCGATCGCCCGCCAATGCGGCCTCGACGCGATACAGCTGAGCGGCGACGAGACCAGTGATCTCGCTGATCGCCTGCCCGGCTACACCCTACTCAAGGCCATCCGGCTCGGCGGAGCGCCGAGCGAAGCAGGCTGGCTGGAACCAAGTCCAGCACAGGCCGTGCGCCTGCTTATCGATGCGCATGTGCCGGGATCGTATGGTGGGGCGGGCGTGCTGGCCGACTGGGATCGAGCGGCAGCGCTGGCGCGCCAGCGCCCGATCATGCTGGCCGGCGGCCTGACGCCCGAGAACGTTGGCGCGGCGATCCGGCAGGTGCGGCCTTGGGGCGTCGATGTCAGCAGCGGCGTGGAGATCGACGGCGCCAAGGACGCCGCCAAGATCCGCGCATTCGTCGGCGCGGCGCGTGCGAGCGATCGGCAGCTCGCCAATGAGCAGACACTATCACGGTGATGAGGTTTCTCAAAGCAGCACTGCGACTCACAGTCCTCGCCCTGCCGGCCGTGTATTGCCTACGCTGGGCGGCGATCCGGCTCAGACGAATTCTGCTGCATTCGACTGCCGACTCGACGCCGCCGATCGGGCCAGAGCAGGTCGAGCCGCGTATGCGGCGGGTGATTATCAGCGACCTGCATATCGGCGCCGGCGATCGGCTGGACGACTTCGACGCCGACACGGAGCTGGCCGCGTTCATTCGCTCGTATGTTGCCGGCGCCCAGCCCACCGAGCTGATTCTGGCCGGCGACACGTTCGAGTTCTTGCAAGTGCGGCTGCCGGACCTGAGTGATTTCGAATGGTCTGGCGCAGCAGCCGCACGGCGGCTGAGCGCGATTCTGGCAGCGCATCCCGAGCCGGTCACGGCGCTGCGCGCCTTTCTCGACCAGCCGGGCAACCAACTCACGCTGCTGATCGGCAATCACGACTTCGAGCTCCACTACGCGATGGCCAAAGCGCAGCTGCGCGAGGCGCTCGGCCTGGCGGAAGGGGATGGGCGGCTGCGATTCGGCCTGACCTACAGCGGCGGCGGCGTATATGTGGATCACGGCATGCAGTTCGACCCGTGGAACCGTTTCGCCAACGTCGCCGGGATTAGCGAGCCGTTCGAGGTCGTGCGCGGCACGCGGATGGTCAAAGAAGTGATCAATCCGCTGGAGGATGACCCGATCGAGCTCGCACCGCTGATCGACAACGTCAAGCCTGGCTCGGCCTTTTTCTGGTATATGCTGTCGCTGCCGCGGCTGCGCCAGCCGCAAGGGCTGCGCTTTGCGATGCGTGGGCTCCTCCTGCTGGCGCGTGTCAACGCCCTTCCGCGCAGCTATGGCATCTGGACGCCATCGGCGCCGGGGCCAGGGGAAGGGGAAGCGCGTAACCGCCGCCGCAATCAACGCATCGTCGCATTCGCTCGCGTGCTGGCGCGCCGGCTGCAGCGCCAACCACCCGACACCGCGCTGGCTGAGATACAGCAAGAGGCCAAGCGCCAGCTCCGCCGTGAGATCCTTGAGTTCGAGGATGCGATAGTGAATGGTATTGCGCGAATTGCGACCACTCCTGCGCACAAAGACACCCAATTGTTCGTCTGCGGCCACACGCACAGTGCGCAGGTTGTCAGCCTCAACGACCGACAGACCTATGTCAATACCGGAACCTGGACCACGATTGTGCTAGATATCGCGACCAGGCGGCACGAGGAACAGCGTTTTCCATTCCTGGAAATTCAGTATGCAGCCGATAGCCCGACTCCGCAAGGCCGGCTGCTAGTCTGGCGCTCTGATAACGCCGAGCCACACCCCTGGCGAATGGTGGCGCAGCTTCGCCGAGCAGCATCAGAACCGGGTCCAACAGCAAGTCTCGACCGCCAGGATAGCAAAACCAGCGGATAAGCAGGGATGGTTGGAGCGGGCATCCTGGTGGTACAATGCAGGCAGCATAGAAGAAAGACAGTTAAGGAGGAGCATTCGATGAAGGGATTTCTACGTCTCATCGGCATCGCGGCGCTGATCGGCTTCGCCGTGGTGGTGTACCGCGCCATTCGGCAGTACCGCGAGGACAGCGTGTTCGATCTTGGGGCGGCCAGCGCCAGCGGTGGCGGCTTCGGCGGCGCGAAGCGCGGCATCAGCCCCGAGCTGCTGGCCATCCTGGCCGATCCAGGCGACAAGGGGCCGGTCGAGCTGATGACCGACAGTCTGGGCAACGAGTGGCTGATCAACCGGCGCAACGGCTTCAAATACCCGGTCGAGGACGGCATACCGATTATGCTGCTCGAAGAGGGCGAGAAACACAAGGACACCAGCCTGATCACCGGGTAGCGCCGACGGATTAATTCGGTGCGGACGAACCCCTACCGGGGCGCAGCGCGGACGAACGCGGATGGCTTAGCTATCCGCGTTTGTCTGCGTTTGTACGCCCACGATATGTTCGACCCGTGTTTGCTGGACGATCGACGATAGACGGTGGACGATGTTCCTGCCGTCTATTGTCTATGGTCTATCGTCGCGGCATGCCGCCCATGCAACTTTTCCCGCGCCCGAGCGTACAATGCTACGAACGGCACGGCGGACCAGTTGTGATTAGCCCGCCGGCTGCGTGAGGGAGAACAATGCAAACGCAACCTGTTGTGATTCAGCGCGGCGATGGAGCCGGGCTGCTCATTCGCGCGATTTACTTTGTGCTGTTTGGCTGGTGGTTCAGCGCCATCTGGGCGATCGTCGCCTGGGTACTATGCATCACGATCATCGGCCTGCCGCTGGGCCTGTTTATGCTCAACCGCATGCCGCAAATCGCCACGCTCAAGCCATCGCGCGCCGGCCTCATGGTCACCCCGACAGGACAGGTGGTCCATCTGGATGTGCCACAGGCGCCGTTCTTGCTGCGCGCGATCTACTTCCTACTGATCGGCTGGTGGTTCAG
>DATFXE010000677.1:0-10056 GCA_035258585.1 Roseiflexaceae bacterium
CGGCCACGGTGGTGCAGGGCAGCGCGATGTTCCCACGCCAGCGGGTGATCTCCTCGCTGGCCAAGTACAACATCGCGTATTCCGACGACGAGCCGACCGAGGCGTTGACGCAGAAGCTGGCCCAGTTCTATGCTGATCGCACGCTGCTGAAGCGGCCGATCACGCCGGCTGATCAGGCCGAGGCGATCTTCCTACTACTGAGCAATCGCCTGCGCCAGACCACCGGCCAGATCATCAGCGTCGACGGCGGGCTGCACGAGGCGTTTCTGCGATAGACAGATTCGGGATGCGGTTTACCTCTCTCTTTGTCATCCTGCGAGGAGGTAATGATGTCGTTGCTCACTCCAATCAAGCCATCCAAAAAGCCGCGCATCGGCCTATATTCCGTCGGGTTACGCGCGTATTGGGATCAATTCCCGGGCCTTCGGGATCGGCTGAGCGCTTACGGTCGCTTCATCGAGCAGCGATTGTCCGAATGGGGCGAGGTCTCTAACTATGGTTTGGTGGATACTGAAGGAGAGGGGCGCCGGGCCGGCGAATGGCTCCAGTCCAGAAATGTAGATCTGGTCTTTTGCCACGCTGCGACCTACTCAACTAGCTCGACTGTGCTGCCACTGCACCAGATCTGCGCTGCGCCAGTGGTGGTTTTGAACCTGCAGCCGACCGCGCGCATCGACTATGCGCGCTCGACCACCGGCGAATGGCTGGCGCACTGCAACGCCTGCCCAGTGCCCGAGTTCGCCAATGCTTTCAACCGCGCGGGCATCCCGTTTCGAGTTGTGAATGGGCTGCTCGGGCTCGATGCCACGCCGGCGATCTCCCTCACGGACGAAATCACCCACGAGCGGCCGGAGGCGGTGCGCGCCTGGCGCGAGATCGAGGGCTGGGCCCGCGCGGCCTCGGTACGGCGCACGCTGCAGCACGGCCGCTTCGGCTTTCTAGGCAATACCTATAGCGGCATGCTCGACATGTACAGCGACTTCGCCATGATTCAGGCCCAGACCGGGCTGCACGTAGAGGTGCTCGAAATGAGCGACCTGGCCCGGCTGCTCAAAGATGTGACTACCTCTGATGCCGAGGCCAAGCGCGCCGAGGTGCTGGCGATGTTCGAGATCAGCGGCGACTCGCCATCCGACCCGATCGCCAGGAAACCGACCGACGAGCAGATGGAGTGGTCGTGCCGGGTGGCGGCGGCTCAGGAAAAGCTAGTGCGCGAGTTCGACCTCGACGCGCTGTCCTACTACTATCACGGCGCGCCCGGTGGCGAGGACGAAATGCTTCAGGCCGGCTTTATCGTCGGTCACTCGCTACTGACCGCACGCGGCATCCCATGCGCCGGCGAAGGCGATCTGAAGACAGCCATCGCCATGAAGATCTGCGATATTCTGGGAAAGGGCGGCAGTTATTCGGAGCTTGTGGTGGTCGACTATATCGACGAAACCATTTTGTTGGGGCACGACGGCCCATTCCATATCGCGATCGCGGAAGGCAAGCCGATCCTGCGCGGCATGGGCCTGTATCACGGCAAGCAAGGCACCGGCGTGTCAGTGGAGGCAAAGGTCCGCTCAGGCCCAATCACCACGCTGAATCTCACACAGACCGGTGACGGGAAATTGAAGCTGATCAGCGGTGAGGGCGAGTCGACGAATGGGCCAATTATGCAGATCGGCAATACCCAGACACCAGTCAAGTTCCGTATGCATCCCGATGACTATCTGGCGCATTGGTTCGCCGAAGCGCCGACACATCACTGCGCGATGTCGATCGGGCATAATGCGGCGCTGTTCCAGAAGGTTGGTCAACTCATGCAGATCGAGCATGTCACCTTATAACAGGATTGACGCGGTGACACAAATATGGTGGTTCACAGCGGTACTTTATCTTCCTTAGGAGTTACGCGGTTGGGAGGTTTGGAGGGCAAAGCCCTCCAAAGAACCCTTCTTTTCCACCCACCTGTGGCGGCTTTGCCGCCACAGGTGGGTGGAAAAGAAGGGTTCGGGGGCCTGCGGCCCCCGCGCCCCAGCTAAAACGCCAACTGCGTACGTCCTAAAGATAAAGCACCGCTGCTTCATTCTTCTCATCTGAGCCCAGCGTAAGTCGTGTGAATGAGGCGATCTAAAGCTTTACAGCGTATCACCTTAGCAGGAGGAGATATCATGACCCATGAGGGAACGGCCGCAAAAGAAACGGCCGATGGCCTAACGGTAGCCGACATCCGCTTCGAGCACCTTCGCGATGCGCTTGGTATTGGGGCGGACCGGCCCCGCCTGTCCTGGATCGTCGTGAATGCGCCGGGCGGCTGGCGACAGGCCGGTTACGAGATCGAGGCCTACTGGCCGGGTAGCCAGCTTCGCGAGCAGACCGGCCGGGTCGACTCGGATGAGTCGATACTGATCGCCTGGCCCTTCGCGCCGCTTGCGTCGCGCCAGCAGGTGATCGTGCGCGTACGCGCCTGGGGCGCCGATGGAGCGCCGTCGGACTGGAGCGCGCCCGCGCCTGCCGAGGCCGGGCTGCTCCATCCGGGCGATTGGACAGCACACTTCGTGACGCCCGACTGGGACGAGGACACCAGCACGCCGCAGCCCGGCCCGCTGCTGCGCCATGAGTTCACAGTTCGCGCGGGCGTGGCGCGAGCGCGGCTGTATGTCACGGCGCTTGGCGTGTACGAGGCCCAGATCAACGGCGCAACTGTCGGCGATCACGTCCTAGCCCCCGGCTGGACCAGCTACAACCACCGGCTGCGCTACCAGACCTTCGACGTAACGCATCTGCTGCGCGAGGGCGCGAATGCGCTTGGCGCGATGCTGGGCGATGGCTGGTATCGCGGCCGACTGAGCTTCGGCGGCGGCCGGCGCAACATCTATGGCGACCGGCTTGCACTGCTGGCCCAGCTCGAGATCGCTTACGCCGACGGCACGACTGAGCGGGTCGTCACCGACGAGCGCTGGCGCGCCGCGCGTGGCCCCATCCTCGCCAGCGACATCTACGATGGCGAGACCTACGACGCGCGCCTCCATCGCGCCGGCTGGTCGGCGCCGGGCCACGACGACCGCGACTGGGCAGCGGTGCGCCCAATCGACCGTGATCTGTCCAGGCTGTTCGCGCCATCCGGCCCGCCGGTGCGGCGTACGGAGGAGGTTGCGCCGGTCGCGATCAGCACCTCGCCGTCAGGCCGCACGATCGTCGACTTCGGCCAGAACCTGGTCGGCCGACTGCGCCTGACCGTCCAGGGGCCGGCGGGGCAGACGATCACCCTGCGCCATGCCGAGGTGCTGGAGAAGGGCGAGCTGGCCACCCGACCGCTCCGGCGCGCCGCCGCCACCGATCGCTACACGCTGCGCGGCGGAGCTGTAGAAACCTGGGAGCCGCGCTTCACCTTCCACGGCTTCCGCTATGCCGAGGTCGAGGGCTGGCCGGGCGAGCTGCAAACTGGCGACCTGCGCGCGATCGTCTGCCATTCCGACATGGAGCGAAGGGGCTGGTTCGAATGCTCCGAGGCGCTGATCAACAAGCTACACGAGAACGTCGTCTGGAGCATGCGCGGCAACTTCCTCGATATCCCGACCGACTGCCCGCAGCGCGACGAGCGCCTCGGCTGGACCGGCGACATCCAGGTGTTCTCACCCACCGCCTGCTTCCTCTACGATACCGCTGGCTTCCTGCAATCATGGCTGGCCGACCTGGCGGCCGAGCAGCAGGAGCGCGGCGTGGTTCCGTTCGTGGTGCCGGAAGTGATGCCCCGGCCGAACCCGCCGGCCGCCGCCTGGGGCGACGCGGCCGTGGTCGTGCCGTGGGTGCTGTACCAGCGCTACGGCGATGTGAGCATACTGGCCCAGCAGTTCGACAGCATGCGCGCCTGGGTCGACCTGATCGCCGAGCGGGCCGGCGAGCGGCGGCTGTGGGACCAGGGCTTCCAGTTCGGCGACTGGCTCGACCCCAGCGCGCCGCCGGACAAGCCGGCCAACGCGCGCACCAGCCCGCAGATCGTCGCCACCGCTTACTTCGCGCACTCGGCCGATCTGACCGCCAGGGCCGCGGGTGTGCTCGGCCGCGCCGAGGATGAGGCGCGCTACCGTGCGCTGGCTAACGAGGTGCGTGACGCCTTCAACCGCGAGTACGTCACGCCGAACGGGCGGATAGTCAGCGACGCCACTACCGCCTACGCGCTGGCGATCGAGTTCGCGCTGCTGCGCGACGCCGCGCAGCGCCAGAATGCCGGCGCGCGCCTGGCCGCGCTGGTGCGCGACAGCGGCTACCACATCAGCACCGGGTTCGTCGGCACGCCGCTGATCTGCGACGCGCTGTGCGATGTCGGCCAGTACGACGCGGCGTTTCGCCTGCTTACCCAGCGCGAATGCCCTTCCTGGCTCTACCCTGTGACAATGGGCGCGACGACGATCTGGGAGCGCTGGGACAGCTTGCTGCCGGATGGATCGGTCAATCCCGGCGAGATGACCTCGTTCAACCACTACGCGCTCGGCGCAGTAGCTGATTGGTTGCACCGCACCGTGGCCGGCCTGGCGCCCGCGGCGCCGGGCTATGGGCGCCTCGAGATCCAGCCGCGGCCCGGCGGCGGGCTGACCTACGCGCGCGCGCGGCACCGCACACCCTATGGCATGGCCGAAGCCGGATGGAAGATCGATGCCGGTCAGATCGCGGTCGATATCGTGGTTCCGCCTGGCGTGACCGCCCGGGTAACGCTGCCCGGAAACGACGCGGCGCCGATCGAGGTGGGGCCGGGAACACATCGCTGGGCCTACCCCTACGCGATCCCGCGGCCAACCCGGCCGCCGCTATCGCTCGACAGCACAATCGGCGAGATCCTCGATGACCTCGAGGCCTGGACGAAGGTGCAAACCATCATGGTTCGGCACATGCCGCAGCTTGCAGCTCAGATCGGCGGCGGGGCCGGCATATCCGGAAGCAGCAGCCTGACGCTGCGCCAGGTCTTATCGTTCCGGCCAAACACCGACGCTTTGCGCCGGGACCTCGAGGCTGAGCTGGCAGGGCTGGAGCACTAGAATGCTATGAGGTGGTGCGGAGCGATTCACCGCCCCGCCAATTTTCTTTTTCGCGTATGGGAGGGCGATCTCGTCGCCCTCCCATACGCGAAAAAGGAGCGCGGCCATGACCTACATTATTATCTGGCAATATGACATAGTGCCCAGCGCGCGTGATATCTTCGAGCGCATATACCAAGGCGACGGCGATTGGGCCGCCCTATTTCGTCAAAGTGCCGACTACCTTAGCACGCAGCTGCTGCGCGATCTGGCACAGCCCGATCGCTATATGACCCTCGATTACTGGCGAACGGCCGGAGCGTTCGAGGCCTTCAGGCAAGGCTATAGCGCCGCATACGAGGAGCTCGATCGGCGCTGCGCGGAGCTGACGGTCACAGAAGTCTTGGTAGGCAGCTTCGAGCGCGACGACTACTGATCTCTGCATGGGTTGCTTTTGGTGGGGGTTTGGGGGCGGCGAAGCCGCCCCCCAAACCCCCACCATTGGGGAGGTCTGGAGGGGCCCGACTACCCTCTGGGTGCCCCCTCCAGACCTCCCCAATCAAGATATTAGTTAATTGTGCAGAGATCAGTAACCTCCAAACGCAAAGCGAAGCGCTCTAAAACAGCTTGCCGAAGCGGCTCTCGGTGCCCGCCAGCAGGCGCTGAATATTGCCGCGGTGGAGATAGATCACAAATAGCGCCCCCAACCAGATGAACAGGGCATAGGCCAGCGGCAGCCGATCGCTCAGGTATAGCGCCGTCCCCGCAAAGATCTCGACGGCGGCGGCGGTGAGCGACGCGACCGATGAGATCCGTGCAATCGCGAATGCGATCGCCCACGCGACGACGCCGACGACCGCCAGCAGCGGGGCGATCGCCAGCAGCACGCCGCTGCTGGTCGCCACGGCCTTGCCGCCCTTGAAGCGCAGGTAGATTGGGAACGTGTGGCCCAGAATCGCCGCAACCCCAACCAGCACCACCACAGCCGGGCTGCCCGGAAACAGCCGCAGCCCAACCAGCGTCGGTAGATAGCCTTTGAGCATATCCAGCGCCATGGCCACCACAAACGGCCCGAAGCCACAGGCGCGCCAGACGTTCGCGCTGCCGACGTTGCCGCTGCCGACCTGCCGCAGATCGACGCCGCGCGCCCGCGCGACCAGGTAGCTGAATGGGATCGAACCGATCAAATACGCGCCGACGAGCAGCGCGGCAATCAGCAGTAGCTCAGACACTGACATAGTATCTCCTCGATATGATCCACGAAGTCACACGAAGAGACACGAAAGTTAGCCAATTATTCGTGTTCCTTCGTATGCCTTGGTGGATTCTCTACTGGCGCTCTAGAATAACTGGACACTGCCGCCAGCAATCGCTCCGGCTTCCCGCGATATACATCCCACGCAATGACGCCGCTCGCGATCCCGCGCAGTATCTCCCACAACGCGTGGTTGACGGGTGTATCCACACCGACTTCGGACCCCGCATGCGCTACGGCCTCGTACAGGAATTCGCCCTCGGATCGCGGATTGCCATGCGCCAGCCCAAGCTGGAGCGAAGGCGGCTTTCCACCGCGCCCGCCGGCGATCTTGCGGCGCAGCACCGGGTTGAGCAGCGCCGCCGGCATACGCCGCATGGCTGCCGCCAGCAGCCGCACCGGGTAGCGCGGTAGATTGACTGGCGCGATGCCGAGCCGATCCATCACCGCCAGCGCTTCCAGGAACCCGCGTCGCTCCAGCGCGACCAGCCGCGCATCGGCGTAGATCCGCTCGACCGGCATATCCAGGATTGCGGCTGTAGCATTACCAAGCATGTTCAGCAGCGCCTTCGACCATTTAAGCGCGCGGTAGTCGCCATACTCATGCACCTCATAGCCCGCGCCGCGCAGCGCCTCCAGCGCGCGCGCGGTGGCGGCCTGCGCCTCGGGCGCCATGGCCGCTAGGCCGATCCCACCGCGCTTCACCACTTCGATCCGCCCAGGGGCTACGATCTCGACCGAGCTGGTGATCGCTCCGCTGACGACCCGCCCTGTACCAAAGCAATCGGCCAGAATCTCCTCGTTGCCGATGCCGTTCTGCAAGGTCAGTATCGCCTGCGGATTCAGCGCCGCCAGCGTCGGCGAGGCGCCAGCGGTATCATACGCCTTGACGCACAGGATCGCCAGTTCGGGCGGTTGAGCCTGCCGGCCAAGCGCCGCCGGGTCGCTGATCGTCACTAAGTCCTCGGCCACGTGTAGCACGCCATCCTGAACAACTCGCAGCCGCTGCTGCGCGATCGCCGCGGCCACGCTCGGCCGCGCCAGTAGAATCGTCGGCTGCCCCGAATCTGCGAGCAGGCCCGCCACCAGCAGCCCGATTGCGCCTGCGCCAACCACAACAATCGCCACGCCTTTGTGCCTCCGCATATGGATGTCGGTCGGAGCGGCTATATTACAGCATCTCCATCCAATGCGCCAGCGGTATCCATAGATGATTGTGGATTGTAGATTGTACCTGGCCAGAACAACACAAACAGGGAAAGTACCATGCTGCCGAGCACCCTGAGCCTGACGAAGGACAGGCTGAAAGCTTTTGTCGCCAGCGACCAGTTGTATTTCGCCATCAACTTGAAATCTTGCCATGCTTGCAGCGCTTCCCGCATGCGGGTAGAATGGGAACACCTGGGCGGGCCGGCGCGCCAGCAGACGCCCGATCAGTACGTCGTCACCGGCCACGCAATAAAGTGAAAGAACCAATGACACGACTACGTCCCGCACTCCTCGTTTTGCTCACGTTGCTGCTCTGGCCCACCGGCGCGAGCGCGGCGGCCCCCTTGGCGCGCGGCGTGATCGCCGGCGAGCTCGTGATCAAGCTGCGGCCGGGCGCGGCGCTCTCCAGCCAGGCGCTCGCGAGCGGTCCCCACGCCGCCGATCTCAACCGCCTGCTGCGCGGCGCCGGCGCAGGCGTGGCCCGCGCGCTCGTTCCCGGCGACGATACCTACCGCCTGCGCGTGCGCCCCGGCGTGGATCTAACCGCGCTGATCGCCGATCTGTCGGCCACCCCCGATGTGGCCTTCGCGGAGCCCAACCACATCCGCACGATGATGCGCACGCCCAACGACCCGGTGATCACACAACAGTGGGCGCTGCGCGATATCCACGCCTACGAGGCCTGGGACATCACCACCGGCGGCGATGTCACGATCGCCTTGCTCGACACCGGCGTGTCGCGCTCGCACCCGGATCTATCCAGCAAGCTGCTGCGCGGCCGCGATCTGTACAACAACGACGACGACCCCAGCGACGACGAGGGACACGGCACCTATACCGCCGGGGTCGCCGCCGCCAGCACCAATAACGGTGCCGGCATCGCCGGCGTCTGCTGGACCTGCAAGATCCTGCCGGTCAAGGTGCTCGGCAGCCGCGGCCAGGGCGACGATGCGACGATCGCGGCCGGCATTCGCTGGGCGGTCGATCAGGGGGTGCGGATCATCAGCATGAGCCTGGGCGGGCCGGACGACACCGATGTGATGCGCGACGCGGTGTCCTACGCCCACGATCACAATGTGCTGATCATCGCGGCCTCCGGCAATGGCCAGGCCGAGGGCAACTTTCCCAATTACCCAGCCGCTTACCCCAGCGTGCTGGCTGTCTCCGCCACCAACAGCACCGACGGCGTGACCGGCTTTTCGACCACCGGCAGCTTCGTGGATATCGCGGCGCCGGGCGTCGGGCTGTGGAGCACGCTCTGGCTGCGCGGCGAGGGCGATACCTATGGCGTGGCGAACGGCACCTCGGCCGCATGCCCGCACGTCGCCGGCGCAGCCGCCCTGGCCCTGTCACTGCGCCCCGACCTGAGCGCCGATCAGCTGGCCGAGGTGCTGGAGGCTGGTGCCGACGATCAGGGCGCGCCCGGCAAGGACCCTGAGTACGGCTACGGCCGGCTCAACCTGCTCCGCACGGTCCAGATCGCCGCCGACCCAAATGTGCTGAGGCACTCGCGTATCCAGGGCATTGTGGCCGGTGCGCAAGCGGGACAGGTCACGGTGACGCTCAACAATGGACAGCAGACCCAGATCGACGGGAACGGCGCCTATCACTTCGACAACCTGCCAGCGGGCACCTACAGCGTCAGCGCGAGCGGGCCGAGTGGTTCGACCGCTCCACAGCAGGCCTGGCTGAGCGGCACCCTGCTGAGCGTCGCGACGCTCAACTTCAGCTTTGGCCCCGACCTGGCGCAGTACTTCGCGCCGGTGTCGCCGCCAAGCGATGGCGCGACATATTTCCCACAGACGGGTCACACCCTGCGCGGGACATTTCTATCGTATTGGGGCACCAACGGTGGCCTGCCGATCTTCGGCTACCCGACCAGTGAGGAGTTTGTCGAGCGCGGCGAAGATGGGCGCGACTATACCGTTCAGTATTTCGAGCGGCATCGGCTGGAGCTGCACCCCGAGAATCGGCCGCCCTACAATGTCTTGCTGAGCCGGCTTGGCGATAGCATCCTCCAGCAGGCTGGCCGCAGCTGGTTCGACTTCCCTAAAAGCGCGCCCAGGTCGGGCTGCCAGTTCTTCGCCGAGACCGGCCACAGCATCTGCGAGCCTTTCCTGAGCTACTGGCGCACCCACGGCCTGGAGCTCGACCGACGGCGCGGCAAGACCGCGGCTGAGAGTCTGGCGCTGTTCGGCCAGCCGCTTTCCGACGCCGAGGTCGAGACGCTGGCCGATGGACAGCAGCACATCGTCCAGTGGTTCGAGCGCGCGCGCTTCGAAAACCACGGCGATCAGGGCGTGCAGCTGGGGTTGCTGGCGAACGACCTCGCCGCGGCACGCGGCTGGCGCAGATAGTTCGCGTGCCCACCTCGCGCCATCGATCGTTCAACAGGACGGTGGTTCGGGCTATTCGCAGATTACATGGTGGCCTGCGGATAGCCCGAACCATCGCTTCTCTTGTGGCCGGGCTGTATGGGAATGCGCCGCGACGCATTCCCATACAGCCCGGCCACACTGCGCCAGCTCGGATGTCCATAATGAATTTCACCATTTCGTAATCATTTGTTCGCCGCACCCATATCAAAAGCCA
>DATFXE010000678.1:0-8630 GCA_035258585.1 Roseiflexaceae bacterium
ATAGTTGATCAGCCGGTCCTTGATGGATTGGCCACCCATGTCGTAGACCCCAAGCGTCTGAGCGATCGTGCTGACCACCAGGCTGGGATCACAAATCGGGGCCAGGTCGACGAAGTAGACACCATCGGCCAGTTCATCGAGCAGTTCGGCTGCGACCTGGAGCGCTAGGCGCGTCTTGCCGCTGCCGCCTGGGCCGGTCAACGTCACAAAGCGCACCTCGGGCGCCCGCAGCAGCGCGCAGAGCTGCTCCACCGCCTGCTCGCGCCCGATCAGCGGCGTGAGCTGCGCCGGAAGGTTGGTCGGACGACTGGCGAGCGAGCGGAGTGGCGGGAAGTCGGCCGGCATGTCGGGGGTGACGAGCTGAAAGATGTGCTCTGGGCGGCTGAGATCTTTGAGGCGCTGTGCGCTGAGGTCACGCAAGGCCACGCCGGGTGGCAGGTAATCATGCACAAGATCGGCGGTCGCGCGCGAGAGTAGAATTTGCCCGCCGTGGGCTGCGGCCATCAGGCGGGCGGCGCGGTTGACCGGCGGGCCATAGTAGTCGCCATCGCGCTCCTCGGCCTCGCCAGTGTGCAGCGCCATGCGCGCTCGCAGCGCGGGTATCGCGTCCCAGTGCTCAGCAGCCAGGGCACGCTGGGCGGCGAGAGCGGCGTGGAGCGCATCGGTTGCGCGCGCGAAGGCCGCGTGCAGTCCATCGCCGGTGCCTTTCACCCGCGCCCCGTTGTGCCGCGCGATCGCGCTACCGAGGATTGCATCGTGACGGGTCAGCGCGGCGCGCATCGCAGCGGGATGCTGCTCCCAGAGCCGGGTGCTGCCCTCGACGTCGGTGAACAGGAACGTCACCGTCCCGCTCGGCAGGCCGGCGGGCGCGGGATCGTCTGGGGCGCTAGCGAGCCGCACAGCTGCCGGCTGGTCGGGCAAGGCCGGCGGCTCGAAATCCGGAAGGCCGCGTGCGAAGCTCACGAACGCCGCGCGGTCGGCGGGTGGAATTTCCAGCCGCTGCGCCAGCAACTCAGCCAGCTGTTTGGAGGGGCGCAGCTCGTCGGCTTCGAGTCGGCGGATGGTGCCCTCGGCACAGCTGACCCGCCGCGCCAGCTCGGCTTGGGTCAGGTCGAGTCCTTTGCGGCGCCGTTTGAGCCAGTGCCCGAACGTGTCATCACGCTCCATCCGGCCCTCCTTCGATCCCGAAGAGTGCAGGTGTGATGGTGTGAGGAGTGCCTCTAGTGGCGGTTTTAGTGGCGCTTATTGTAGCGCAAATCGCCTTCGGTTGGAAGCGCGGCCGTGCTGTAATACCTCCAGGCAGCCGTAATCGAAGGTAAGCAACAAGGAGGACCCGATGGAACTCACCCAACCCGTACCGAACACCGAGAGACTTCCAGGCCGTAGCGACCTGGGCCGCGGCCTGGGCGTCGCGCTCGCACTCGTTGTGGCGCTATTGATCAGCAGTGGTATCGTTTTCTATGTCGCGTTGCGCTCCGGCAGCATACCATCATTCGACACGCACCTCACGCTGGATGGGCGGCACGCGTTGGTGATCCAGAACGACCTGCCCTGCGTGCCCGAGGAGCCCCCGCAGCTGAACTGCGGCGGAGGCGAGAGGCGGCGCGAGTTCCAGGTCAGGTACAGCGCTCCCGAGGGAGATCTTGTGCTGATAGGATTCGAGTTGCCGGAGCGGTGATCGTCGAGGGCGACCTTGGTGCTTGGCGGCTGATCGACCCGTATAGCTGGGCTTAAAACCAGGTTGGCCGGCACCGTCAAGCACCTCTCACCACCAAAGCAGCAAGATGGCTTGGCGTTGATCGCAGTAGTGCCCGACAGCATCACAGTACCGAACGTGGTAGAATGAACTATCGGTGATGAGTGTTGCTCCAACGTCGGCTTGTATGGAGGCACATATGGCCATGACACTTTCCGATGAAACCCGCCTCAAGGCGCTGCTCAAAGAAGCCTTGGTTGAAGTGCTCGAACAGCGCCGTGAGTGGTTTTCAACATTGGTGGCCGAGGCATTGGAAGATATCGCTCTGGTGCGGGCGATCAAAGAAGGGGAAACCAGCGAGATCGTGAGTCGGGACGAAATCTTTGATCTGCTGGGAGCATAACCTTGCAGATCATCTTCCGGCGAAGTTTCGCCAAAGACTTAAAGAAGGTTCGTCGGAAAGCGCTTCGCCAAGAGGTCCAAGCGGTGATTGAACAGATCGAGCAAAGCACGACGCTCTATGACCTGCCGAACGTCAAGCATTTGACAAGCGAGGGACCCTATTACCATATTCGGATTGGGGATTACCGGCTTGGGCTAGTGGTCGAGAACGAGACCGTGACGATTGTGCGGTTTCTGCATCGTCGCGATATCTACCGCTACTTTCCATAGTGGTGAGAAACCACGGCTCTATTTAGGCCGCAGTATAGGACCCACTCCGAAGCGGATGAACGGGTCGTTGGGAACAGCCCGCCATCCGCCCGTTCTCTCTGCCTCTTATCCTGGGAAGGTCCTGGTCGCGATCTTCACCCGCCGTGCTCGGCGACGGCGCGCCGCCAGCGCCAGAGGTAGATCAGCGCCAGGGCCGGGGCCAGCGCCAGGAACGCGGCCCAGACGGCTATGAGCCCGCCACCGACGCTGGCCAGCAACCCGTATGCCAGCCCCACCGAGAGCCACACGCCGCCGCCGGTTACTATCAAGGGGAAGCGCGTGTTACCCGTGCCGCGCAGCGCGCCCGCCTGGACGAGCAGCACCGCCCAGAACGGCTGTGCCAGCGCGACCACCCGCAGCCCGGCGGCGCCGACCTCGATCACCGCCGGATCGACCGTGAAGAGCTGCATGATCGGCCGGGCGCAGATCAGTACGATCGCCCCGACCGCGCTCATCCAGCCGACCGCCCAGCGCGTGGCGATGCGCACAGCAAGGGCGCCCTCGTCCATCCGCCGCGCCCCGACGCTCTGCCCCACCAGCGTCGTCGCGGCGATGCCGAAGCCGATACCCGGCAGGAATGAGAAGGACAGCGCCACAAAGGCGATCTGGTGCGCCGCCAGCGTGACCGTGCCCAGCCGCGCCACCACGATCGCCAGCGTGACGAACCCAGCCGAGATCAGCACCTGCTCCAGTGCGGCCGGCACGCCGATCGAGAGCACGCTCCTCACCACTCCTAGGTTCGGACGCCAGCCACCGCGCCCGCTGATCGTCACGCCGCCTCTCCCACGCCAGAGCACCACCACGAGCAGCGCCAGCGCGAGACTGCGCGCCAGGAATGTCGCCCAGGCGCTGCCGACCGCGCCCAGCGCCGGCAGGCCAAAGTGACCGTAGATCAGAGCGTAGGCTAGGACGACATTCACCAGGTTGGCGAGCGCGGTCACGCGCATGGGCGTGCGGCTGTCACCCGCGCCGCGCAGCACGCCACCGCCGATGAACAGCGCGATGAGCACCACCACCGTGCCCATCGTCACATGCAGGTAGGAGACGCTGATCGCGGCGGCTTGGGGGGCCAGGCCATACATGCCGACGATCGGCCGCGCCAGCAGCAGCCCGCCGAGCGCCAGGGGGATCGACAGCAGGGCGCTCCAGATCAGCGATTGCCGCGCCAGCCGGCCCGCGCGCTGCGTATCGCCACCTCCGACCGCCTGCGCCACCAGCACCGCGCTGCCGACCGCCAGCGCGCTCAAGGCGGCGATCAGGAAGAACATGAGCTGCTGGGCGCTGCCGACACCTGCGGTCGCCGTGGCGCCCAGGCGCGCCACCAACGCGGTGTCGACGATCCCCAGCATGGTCTCCAGCAAATTCTCGCCGATGACCGGGCCAGCCAGCCCGACCACCCGCCGCCGGAGCGACGGCTGCGCGCTCGCGGCGGCAGTTGGGCCATCGGCTAGGGCCGGGCCTAGCCCGGCGCCGATATCGCTTGCTTCGATCGCCATGCGCGTTTCTCCGACTTGTGAATTGTTCTGAAAGGCGGTGTATCGATGGTTTGGATGATCATACTCTACAGCCGCGCGTGAGATCGCGCATCGTGGAAAGTACGGTATCGCATTACGTATCTGTGGGCGTGGTCTGAAGCATCGGGATACGTAAGACGACGTAGCGGAGTTATTGATCTCTACATTGGTTGCTAATCTTATGGTGGGGTGCGGGAGCGACGCCCAGAGGGCACCCGGCCGCTCCCGCACCCCACCATTGGGGAGGTCTGGAGGGGCCCGGGTACCCTCTGGGTGCCCCCTCCAGACCTCCCCAATCAAGACATTAGTTAATTGTGCAGATATCATATGCGTACTCCGGCGCCGGCGTCGCATGCTATAATGCGTCCGCCGCACAAACTGACGATCCTTCCGGACGAGCGAGCAGGTATATGCCAATCTTCAGGCTTGCCTGAACTATTGGAACGGTTATCGCTATGACACAATCGCGCCGCTTCGCGCTGCTGGCCGAGCGCGAGATCAACAAAGAGACATTCGTCGAGCCGTGGCCCGAGGCTGGCCTGATCGTCGCCGATAGCCCGTACGACCCGGCCCCCAGCCTGAGGGTCGCGGACGGCCGGGTGGTCGAGCTGGATGGACGCGCGCGCGCCGATTTCGACATGCTCGACTGCTTCATCGCCGACCACGGCATCGACCTGGAGAGCGCGGCCGAGGCGATGGCGCTGCCATCCGGCGAGATCGCCAGGATGCTGGTCGACATCAACGTCCCGCGCGAGCAGATCCGCCACATCGTCGGCGGCTGCACGCCGGCTAAGCTGGTCGAGATCATCCGCCACATGAGCGTGCTGGAGATGATGATGGGGCTGGCCAAGATGCGCGTGCGGCGCACGCCCGCCAACCAGGCCCATGTCACCAACAAGCGCGAGCACCCGGCGCTGCTGGCGGCCGACGCGGCCGAGGCCGCCCTGCGCGGCTTCGCCGAGGTCGAGACGACGGTCGGCGTGGCGCGCTTCGCGCCGCTGAACGCGCTGGCCATCCTGGTCGGCACACAGACTGGCCGCGGCGGCGTGCTGACGCAGTGCTCGATCGAGGAGTCGATGGGCCTGCGGCTGGCGATGAAGGGGCTGACGAGCTACGCCGAGACACTCTCGGTCTACGGCAGCGAGCGCTCGTTTGTCGACGGCGACGACACGCCCTGGTCGAAGGCCTTCCTGGCCTCGGCCTACGCCTCGCGCGGCGTCAAGATCCGCTTCACATCCGGCACTGGCTCGGAAGCGCTGATGGGCCACGCCGAGAGGTGTTCCATGCTCTACCTGGAGGCGCGCTGCCTGCTAGTCACGCGCGGCGCGGGCAGCCAGGGCGTCCAGAACGGCTCGATCTCCTGCATCGCCCTGCCCGAGTCGCTGCCGGGCGGCGTGCGCGCGGTATTGGCCGAAAACCTGCTGGCCGCCATGCTCGATCTGGAGGTGGCCGCCGGCAACGACGCGCTGGCCTCGCACTCGGCCATCCGCAAGACCGCCAAGCTGATGCTGCAGTTCATCCCAGGGGCCGACTTCATCTTCTCCGGCTACAGCGCCATCCCTAAGCGCGACAACCTGTTCGGCGGCGGCAACTTCGACGCCGAGGATTTCGACGACTACAACGTGCTCCAGCGCGACATGCAGGTCGACGGCGGCGTGCGCCCGGTCGAGCAGGCGGCGGTGCTGGCGTCGCGCCGGCAGGCTGCCCAGGCCATCCAGGCGATCTACGCCGAGCTGGGCTTTCCGGCTGTGTCGGATGCCGAGGTCGAGGCGGCGGTCGTCGCGCATGGCAGCGAGGATATGCCCGCGCGCGACGTGGTGGCCGATCTTGCAGCGGCCGATGCGTTCCTGGCCGGCGACCAGACCATCCTGGCGGCGGTGCGGGCGCTCCAGGCGCGCGGCTTCACACAGGTCGCGGCGAACATTTTGGAGATGGGCCGCCAGCGCGTCGCGGGCGACTACCTTCAGCCCTCAGCGATCTTCGATCGCGATTTCCGCGTGCTCAGCGGCATCAACGACCCGAACGACTATGTCGGCCCAGGCACGGGGTATCGTGTCGAAAAGGCCCGCTGGGAGGAGATCCAGGCGCTGCCGCAGGTGCGCTCGCCGCGCGACTTCATCGCCGACCAGCTTGGCGCGCCGGTCGCAGCGCTGGCCGAGCTAGGGCCGGCGCGGCCCGGTAGCTCGACTGAGGTGGTGGTTGCGGTCGGGCCGGCCTTCGGCAGCACCCTGACGCGCACGATCGGCAATCTAGCCCACGAAGATGTGCTGGCGGCGATCCTGACCGGCGTGGCCAGCGAGGGCCTGACCGCGCGGATAGTCAAGGTCTACCATAGCTCAGACTGCGCGGCGATCGGCCACGCCGGCGCACAGCTGAGCGGGTCGGGCATCGCGATCGGCATGCAGTCGCGCGGCACGACCGTGATTCAGAAACGCGGGCTGCCGCGGCTGCACAACTTGGAGCTGTTCCCCCAGTCGCCCAGCCTGACGCTCGAGACCTACCGCGCGATCGGGCGCAACGCCGCGCGCTACGCCAAGGGCCTGGCGGTCCAGCCCGTGCCGGTGCAGGTGGATAACTGGGCGCGGCTGCGGCTGATCGTCAAGACTACGCTGCTGCACCGCCGCGAGACCGAGGAGGTGCGCGAGCAGCCGCCGATGGAGTGGCGCTTCGATTGGGAACCCGACGTTTAGATTGTAGATTCGCCCAGAGGGCACCCGATTGCAGATTGCAGATTAAGAATCCCAATCTACAATCTACAATCTACAATCTGCAATTTGCAATGAGAGCAGGTATGGCCGAATATCCCTTGATCGACCAATCCGACGAGCTGCGTGCCGCGAGCGGCCGGCGGCTGGGCGAGGTCACGCTCGAAGCGCTGGGCGAGCTGTCGATCGCCGACGTGCAGATCAGCCCGACGACCCTGCGCGCCCAGGCCGCGATCGCGCGCGGGGCTGGGTTCAGACAGCTGGCCGCCAACCTGACTCGCGCCGCCGAGCTGACCGCCGTGCCGAACGCCGAGCTGCTGCGCATGTACGAGCTGCTGCGCCCGCAGCGCGCCACGCACGCCGAGCTGCTCGACCTGGCGGATGCGCTGGAGCAGCGCTATGAGGCGATCGAGAATGCCCGGCTGGTGCGCGAGGCGGCCGAGGTCTACCAGGCCAGGGGGCTGCTCAAGCGGGGCTGACGGGTGGGTCTCACCGCCAAGAGCGCGAAGAGCACCAAGTTTTTTCCTTTTGCCCTTGGCGCTCTTGGCGTCTTGGCGGTAATGAGGGAAGTTACTCCTGAGTTATGAGTAGATGTCGAACATGATCGCCCTCACTCCATACCTCGACGTCAACGCCGTGCTGCACGCGCTACTGCCAAGCATTCAGGCCATCCTGGGCGATCAGTTCGTCGGCATGTATGTGCATGGCTCGCTGGCGAGTGGTGATTTCAACCCTGCGACCAGTGATATAGACTTTGTGGTCGTCACCGCCACCTCGCTGCCAGATGAGCTGATCCCCGCGCTGGGGGCGATGCACGCGCGCCTGATCGACGGCGGCTTGAAATGGGCGGCCAAGCTGGAAGGGACCTATTTTCCGCACGAGGTGATTCGTCACTACCAGCCGAGCGACGCGCTGTACCCTTCGCTCAACGAGGGCAGCTTCTACATGGGCCACCACGGCAGCGACTGGGTGATTCAGAGCCATATTCTGCGCGAGCATGGCGTGGTGGTGGCAGGGCCGGCGCCGCGCGACCTGATCGACCCGGTCACGCCGGACGAGGTGCGGGATGCGATGCGAGCGTTATTGCAGGAATGGTGGGCGCCTATGCTCCAGGATACCGCTCGGCTGCGGAGCGACGTATACCAGGCGTACGCCATCCTGACCATGTGCCGGGCGCTCTACACGCTCGAAACCGGCGAAGTGGTCTCGAAGCCAGTCGCGGCGCGCTGGGCACAGAAGTGCTTTGGCAAGCGCGCGGCGACGGTCGAGCGCGCCCTGGCCTGGCGGCCCGGCGCGCGGCTGGACGCGCTGGACGAGACACGCAATTTGATCCAATACACGCTTGAGCGCAGCAAGGAGTAAGTGTGCAAGGAAAGATGAGTGAATGTCGCTTGCTTGCCAGACTGATAGACGACCTCACTATCGTCCATCGTCTATCGTCTATCGTTGACCATATCAGCCCCAGGTTCTCACCCAATTGTACCGCCAGTCTTGAACACATGAGGTAAACCAAACCAATGCAACCAGAACTGATCGCCGACTACGCCTGCGTCACCGGCGAGGGGCCGCTCTGGCACCCGGCCGAGCAGCGCCTGTATTGGATCGATATTCCCAATGGACGGTTATTCCGCTATCACCCTGCCTCGGGCGCACACGAGATGTGCTTCGAGGGCGAGCCCCTGGGCGGCTTCACCATCCAGGCCGACGGCGCGCTGCTGCTGTTCATGGCCCGCGGCGCGGTCAAGCTGTGGCGCGACGGCGCCTTTACCACCATGATCGAGGAGATCCCCGAGGAGCGCGAGACGCGCTTCAACGATGTGTTCGCCGACCCGGCGGGGCGGGTGTTCTGCGGCACGATGCCGACCAAAGAGCGCCACGGACGCCTGTACCGGCTCGACCCCGACGGCACGCTGACGAAGCTGCTGGACGGGATCGGCTGCTCGAACGGCATGGGCCTGACCCCCGACCACCAGCAGCTGTACTACACCGACTCCGACGCGCGCG
>DATFXE010000679.1:0-2108 GCA_035258585.1 Roseiflexaceae bacterium
GAGCGGCCGCGCCACGTCGAGATCCAGGTGCTGGCCGATATCCACGGCGATTGCGTCCACCTGTTCGAGCGGGAGTGCTCGATCCAGCGCCGCCACCAGAAGATTGTCGAGGAATCGCCCAGCCCCGCCCTAACGCCTGAGCTGCGCGCCGAGATGGGCGCCGCAGCGGTGCGGCTGGCGCTGGCGGCCGGCTATCGTAACGCCGGCACGTTGGAGTTTATGCTCGATGAGGACGGCCGCTACTATTTTCTGGAGATGAATACCCGTCTGCAGGTCGAGCATCCGGTCACAGAGCTGGTGGCCGGCGTGGATCTGCTACAGCTTCAGATCGCCATCGCCGCAGGTGCGCCGCTGCCATTTACTCAGATCGACCTGCGCCAGCGCGGCCATGCGATCGAGGTGCGCGTCTACGCCGAAGACCCGGCCACGTTCCTGCCTTCGACCGGGCGGGTGGCGCTATTCGCGCCGGCTGCTGGCCCGGGCATCCGCAACGACGCCGGCTTAGAGAGCGGCGACGAGATAACGGTCCATTACGACCCCATGCTGGCCAAGCTGATTGTCGCGGCGCCCGATCGACCGGCGGCGATCGCGCGGCTGCGATGCGCGCTTGACGAGTACGCCGTGCTGGGTGTCACGACGAATCTGCCGCTGCTGCGCGCGATCGCCGCACACCCTGATTTCGCCGCCGCCTCCACACGCACCGATTTTCTCACCATGACTGGGCTGGCAAATGCGAACTTCGAGACCGGCAGTATTCCAGCCGAAATCCTGATAGCTGCCGCGGCTGCCGATCTCCCAACTCCCAACTCCCAACTCCCAACTCCCGATCCCTGGCGTGTGGGTCCCTGGCGGCTGCCACACGCCGGCATGCGACAACGCTATATATCCGGCGCGATCGAGCATACACTTATGGTCTGGCGATCAGCTGCCCACTGGCGTGTGGCGATTGCAGACGCGGCGCATGATGTCGAACTCATCGCGAAGCAGCCCGACCACCTGGCGCTGCGAATCGACGGCCGGCGGATCGAGCGTTTCCAGATCGCTCGCGATCGCGATGCGCTGCTGATCGGCTGGCGCGGCGCGGTCTATCGGCTGGCGCAAGCCGGCGCGCTGAGTGTCGATGCGCTGTCTGGGCGCGCCGGCCTGCCACATGGCCATGCCAGCCTGGAAGCGCCAATGCCGGGCACACTGATTAAAGTGCTTGTGGACGAGGGGCAGCCGGTGGCTGCGCGGCAACCGCTGGTGGTGCTGGAGGCGATGAAGATGGAGCATGTGATCGTCGCGCCCTACGATGGAGTAGTGATCAAGCTGCCGTTTCGCGCCGGCGCATTGATCGCCAAAGGTGCGGTGTTGGTCGAGCTGGAGGAGAATGATACTTAAACGTAAAGCGTAGTAACTCGTTGTGCAGAAGCTCAGCTTTACGCTTGGAACAAAACAGCCAGTCCTTTCGTCATACTGGCATCGTCAGCCTGATTGCGAAAGGAGCTTCAACGTGGCAGATAATCGGCAAGCGGAACACGAGCGAGTCGGCAGCATCGCCGGCCTTGGCGCAGGCCTGATCGCCGGCGCGCAAATCGGCACGATCTTCATCCCGATCCCGATTGTCGGCACCTTTGCCGGGGCGCTAGTTGGCGGCGTACTGGGCAGCGAGATCGGCCGAAACGTTGGGGCGCCGCTGCTCGATGGAGTCGCGGCTTTCACCGAAAGCCTGAGCGGCCCAAGCCATGATTCTGATGACAAAGGCACATCGTGATTGGGCTAAAGCGTTTTGTCACTGAGGCCACAGAGCACGCAGAGAAGACCGAGTATAGAAGCTTTCCTGTCTGATCTCGGTGAGATCTGTGGTTCGCTATTTGACAAACGCGCAGGCATCACGTATGATCACTGGCGTGTCGGGGCGTAGCGCAGTCTGGTAGCGCACAGCGTTTGGGACGCTGGGGTCGTGGGTTCGAATCCCTCCGCCCCGACCACCTTCAAAATTCCCCTAGACCCAATACCTTTCGAATAAGCGACGAGGCGGCTTCTGTGGCATACTTTCGAGCGCCAACTCTGAAAGATTGCCGACAGGAGCCACCTCTTGAGATTCACCATACGCGAAATTGAGGCCG
>DATFXE010000680.1:0-6557 GCA_035258585.1 Roseiflexaceae bacterium
CCCGCCATCACCCACGCCGACTGGGTCCAGCCGCAGCCGCGTGATCCGCCCCTGCCAGCCCGGCCGCCCCGCCAGCTCCACGCGGTAGGTCACGGCCGCCGCGCCAGGCTTGAGCGTCCAGCGCACTGAGCGCTGCTCGTCGATCGCGCCATCTGGCCCCGCAAAGAACAGCTGAGCGTCGTGCGCCGCCGTTCCATTTGCCATCCGAATCTCGATCGCAGCAAACTGTTCGGCGTCGATCTGCAACAGCGGGCTGGTCAGCGATGGGTCGCTGCCCGGCACGAAATGCCACCCCTGCGCAAACAGCCCTTGCTGGACATTTGTCGCCTGCCAGCCCTCGGCAAAGCTATCGAAGCGCCAGCCGGAGCCTTCGGCGCGCTCCTGGCCCATCGCCAGCCGCCAGTAGGCCGGCACCGGCCGGGGTAGTGGCACGAATTGCAATGCGCTGCCATATGGGGCGAAGCAGGCAGTCACCTGTTCTTGTTGCAGATGGTGGCGCTCGAGCAGCAGTGCCGGCGGCCGCAGCACTTCGTCGGCCAGGTAGACTGTCGCGCCGGCGTGCAGGGCTGTGTCGATCCGCGCGCGCACGCCGGCGCAGGCTCGCTCCCAATCGTCGCCGTTGTCGAATAGCGCCTGGTTCAGCGACAGAAAGTTGTCGTGCTGCTGGTAATAGGGCAGATACAGTTCCAGCAGTCCATCCGGCACCAACAGCAGATCGGCTGGCTGGCTGCGCGCGCCAAGCTCCTGAGCCACCAGGCGCTGCAGGTCGGTCGCTGGGTCGCCGCGCCGCATGATCGAGTCATAATTGCTGCCCGTGGCCGTAAGGGCTATCGCCAGTGCCAGCCATAGGCTCGGCCCCCACGGTCGCTCGCCGCGCAGTGCCAGCGCCAGTAGCAGCAACGCGGGCGGCATGCTCGCGATCCAGAACTCGATATTGTCTGGCTCCCACCAGAGAAAGAAAGCTCCATACACCAGCAGCCATATCGCCAGCGCGGCGATCAGCGGGCGCGGGCCGGCCAGCAGCGAGCGCAGGTGGACGATCAGCAGCCCCAGCAGCAGCAACCCCAGCAGCGCGCCTCCCGGCTGCGCGAGCGTGTCGGCCAGCCCGGTCGCCAAGCCGGCCCACTTCCGCGCGGTGATTGGCCCGCCCCACCAGCCGGTTCGCGCGTACTCGGTCAGCCATGCGTCGAACGCCGCCCAGCTGCGAAACCCGCTCACGCCCACGCCCACGAAGAGGTATGGGACGCCGACGGCCAGGACCAGCGTAAGCGCATATGGCCACAGACGACAGACGATAGACGATAGACGATTGATCCTGCGCGTTTGGCTCTGCTCATACAATCGTCCGTCGTCCGTTGTCCATCGTCCATGGTTGCCCGGCCTAAGCAGGGCGAGCATCACGGCGATCGGCGCGCACAGCAGCACATTCGTCTGGTGAAACAGCACCGCGCCGGCCTGCGCAAAGCCGAGCACCAGCAAGCCGCGGCGCGAGCGCCACCACCCCGGCCGTGTCAGGATCTCCAGGCAGATGATCAAAAACAGCGTGGCGACCGTATAGACTTCGATCTCGACAGCGTAGTACCAGTAGGCATACCCGCCGCCCAGCAGCAGCGCGCATATCAGAGCCAGGTCGGAACGGCGTGTCACACGGCGCACGCTCGAATAAAATAGCGCGACGCCGAGCGCGCCCGCCAGTGCATTCACCACCTGCATCGGCAGCGCCGCGCCACCCGTGTATCCCACTGCGCGGCCGGCGTGCAGCGCCAACAAGCCCAGCGGCCCGTAGGCCAGGTGATGTGGGTGGAACACCTCGGTCCACGGCTTGCGCTCGACGCTAGTGACATATGAGAGCGCGTCGAAGGTATGCACCTGCGTGAGTGTCGTCAGGTAGATCGCCAGGGTGAGGCAGAACAGCGCGATAGGCGCGGCAGAGCGGCGATCGATCCAGTCCCGCGCGCACTTCTGGGCGGCGGGTGCGTGAGTGGAAGCAGCCATAGCGTCACGGGATAGGCTGACGGGGCGAGGGGATGACCGGGTGGCATTTTAACATAGGACTCACCCCCTCACCCCATCAGGGTGTGGGCTCAGAACTAATTGATCGCCCAGCATGGTTCCGGTGGCGGCAATCACTCCGGCCGGCATCTCGATCACATAACGGCCACGCCATGGCGCCACGCCGGCAAATGGTCTGCTGGGCGGCATGGCCTCGCGCAGCCCGATAACCTTATCGTCGCGGTCGACAAATAATACGTCGATTGGAATGCGCATAAAAAAGGTATGGATGCTTGACTCGGGAAAGATAATCAGCGCATAGCTATCGGGCAGCGCCGCCCGGCCCATCAGCCCGCGCCCGCGCGCCCAGAATGATCGTGCCAGCTCGCCTCGAGTCGCAAGGACGCAATCGCGCGTCTGGTTTGTGATCTGAATGATCGATCGCTCGGGCATGACGTCTGATGGCCTCACAAACAAAGAACAAAGAACAATTGACTTGTTCTCTGTTCTTTGTACTCTGTTATCGGCCTTATTGACATGAATTAGGCAGTCGGGTGGTTTGGAGAGACGTAGTCCCTCCAAAAATTTCTTTTTCGCTCGCTGAGGGCGACGAAGTCGCCCTCAGCGAGCGAAAAAGAAGGGTCTCGGGAGCGGTGCAACCTCCCCCAAACCCCCACGGCTAAGTTGTGTTATTTGAAACGCAAGCCGCTTATAAGCCACCCAGCGATGACATCAGCCTTGGCACCGCCGGCCCCAGAATGACCACGAACAGCGATGGAAAGATCAAGAACGCCATTGGTATGAGCATCTTGATCGGCGCCTTGTGGGCCGCCTCTTCAGCGCGCTGCCGCCTGCGGATCCGCATCTGGTCCGACTGGATGCGCAGAATTTTACCTATCGAGACACCCAGCTGCTCAGCTTGGATGATCGCCGCCACAAATGTCTGAACATCGTCCACGCCGGTGCGCTGCGCCATATCCTTGAGCGCATCGCGTCGCGCCCGCCCGAGCCGTGTATCTGTGAGGGCGCGCTTGAACTCATTCGATAGCTCGTTGTCCCATTTATCGGCCACGCGCGTCAACGCCAGGTCGAACGCCAGGCCAGCTTCCACGCTGATGGTCAGCAGATCCAGCGCGTCTGGCAGCGCTTTAACGATATTATGCTTGCGCTTCTTGATCTGTTGGCCGAGCCACATCCCCGGCAGTAGATACCCCAGCGCAGCCCCGACGGCGGTATACATCAGCGCCTTGGATGCCGGCATGCCCTGGCCAAATGTGACCGCCGCCGAGATCACTAGCAGAAGAATGAACAGCGCCATCCGCATGCCCGAGAACATCACCGGCGTGATATTCCCGGGATTGCCGGCCTGCTGAAGGCTAACTCGCAAGCGTTCGGCGCTCTGCTTCGGGCCATACTTGCCGAGCTGAGCCAGAATAGTGCGCGTCAGTGGCAACAGTACACGTTGGCTGAATGGCTGCTGCAGTTCCAGCTCATCCAGCGTCATGGTCCGCTCGGTGAATTGGCTCAGACGATCGCCGATCACATCCGTCTGGGCTGGCCGCATCATGCTGACAACAATCAGCGCTACAATCGCAAACAGTACGACGGCTAAGCCGATGATAATCGGACTCATCGCATTACCTCACACTTCAATGTCGACGATCTTCATAATCGCGAAGAAGCCGGCGATGATCATGACCAGAGCGGATACGGGCAGGCAGCACCAGGCTTTTGGCGGCAAGCCGAATTTGAACATCGGCGCCATATAATCGGGATTGATCAGCGTGATCATGATTGTCAGTGCGATCGGCAGGCCGGTGATCACATACGCTGAGATTCGCCCTTGCGCGGTCAACACCTGGATCTCGCCTTTGATGCGAACGCGCTCGCGAATGGTATGGCCGATCGTCTCCAGGATCTGTGCCAGGTTACCACCAACCTCATGCTGAATATTGACGGCGGTGATCAGCAGGTCGAGATCATCCGAAGGCATGCGCCGCAGCAAATTCGCCAGCGCCTCTTCCGTCGAGAGGCCAAGCCCGATCTCTTGCACCACCCGGCGAAACTCGCCTGACATTGGCGGCGGCGCCTCGCGCGATACCAGGTCCATCGATTGCAAGAAGCTATAGCCGCTGCGCAGCGAGTTTGCCATCAGGGTAATGCCATCGCCAAGCTGGTTGTTAAACGCCTTGATCCGCTTGCGGGCAGCATAGCCGACATACAGGTTCGGCGCGAAGGAGAACAGTACGCCGCCCACGACCGCCGAGAGCACCATCGACGCGGTGCTGGCTCGGCCGATAAAGGCGCCGGCAGCCGCGCCGGCAATCGCGGCCAGGATCTTCAGGCCGATAAACTCCGTCACGGTGAGTTTCAGATCGGCTCGCGCCAGGTCGCGCGCGATCTTGCTGCCCTGCTTGCCTTTGCTGACAGCGGCATCGATCTTGGCGAGTGGCTTGACCTCCTGGCTCTGGTTGCGATCTGTTCGCCCGGCATATTGAGTGAGCCGATCGTCTACACTCCGCCCTCCCGGCGCGCCGCTGAGCGACTTGCGGCCCATTGTCGCGACGACCACAAACAGCACCAGCAAGAAGATCCCGCCGGCAACCAGCATAGTCGTCGAATTTAGCGGAAGATTGAATGGCAAACGCATGCTCGGTTCCTTTCCAGCCCTTTGGTCGCTGCTTCTTGGGGGTGGAGGCCGAAGGCCCCTCCAGTCTCCTCATGCGGGCATCCGCCTCGCTAGAAGAACGACCGCTCGCCGGCATAGCCGAAGATGTTCGGCGGCAGGTAGATATTCTGTGACTCGAATGCTTCGACAAACTTTGGCCGAATGCCGGTTGGCCGCAGTTGCCCAATGATCTTGCCGCGCTCGTCCAGCCCGGTCTGTTCAAACAGGAACACATCCTGCAGCACCACCACATCGCCTTCCATGCCCTGAACTTCGGTAATGTTGACGATTTTGCGGCTGCCGTCCTTGAGGCGCGCCTGCTGCACGATCACGTTGATCGCCGCGGCGATCTGCTCGCGGATCGCACGCACCGGCAGATCCATCCCCGCCATCAGCACCATCGTCTCGATCCGCGAGATCGCGTCGCGCGGGGAGTTGGCGTGCAGGGTGGTCATCGATCCGTCGTGACCGGTGTTCATGGCCTGGAGCATCTCCAGCGCTTCGCCGCCGCGACACTCGCCCACCACGATTCGCTCAGGGCGCATACGCAGGCAGTTGATCACCAAATCGCGGATACTGATCTCGCCCTTGCCTTCGACATTCGGCGGGCGCGACTCAAGCGTGACGACGTGATCCTGGCGTAGCTGCAGCTCGGCCGCGTTTTCGACTGTGATAATCCGCTCGTCCTCGGGGATGAACGACGAAAGCGCGTTCAGAGTCGTGGTTTTGCCGGAGCCGGTGCCGCCCGACACCACCACGTTCAGCCGTGCCCGCACGCAGGCCGAAAGGAATTCGGCCATCTCGCGCGTCAGCGAGCCGAAGCGGATCATATCCTCGACGGTGATGCCCTCTTTCTTGAACTTGCGGATGCTCAGGCACGGCCCGACCAGCGAAATCGGCCGGATGACCGCGTTGACACGGCTGCCGTCGGGCAAGCGCGCGTCGACCATGGGCGACGATTCATCGCAGCGGCGGCCAAGCGGCGAGATGATTCGGTCGATCACGCGCATCACATGTTCGTCGTTGTTGAAAATCACGTCGCTCTTGGTCAGCTTGCCCTTACGCTCGACATAGATGCTGCGCGGGCCATTGACCATGATCTCGCTGATCTCAGTATCGTTCAGCAATACCTCAAGCGGCCCAAAGCCCAGAATATCCGCCGCGATGCTCTCGAACATCCGGGCGCGCTCAGTCCTGGTCAGAACTATGTTCTCGCTGTCAAGAATACTATTGAAGATATCTTCGACCTGCTGGCGCACCTTGGCGGCATTCGAAAGGTCGAGCTTTGGATCCAGCTCGCCAATCAGCTTATTTTGCACACGCACACGGATATCCGCAAAGTTGCTGTCTTCGCGCTCGCGTGGCGGCCCGGAGAGCTTGCCTGGCTCGTGGTGTACGCCGCCTGGGCGGCTCATCCCGGCGCCGCTTTCGCCGATGGCGGTAGTGCTGCCGCCGATGCGTTTCAGAAGAGACATGCTGAACCTCCTTCGGGCGTAGAGCGTGACGTGTAATACCTAGCGTGTAGCGCGTAGTGCGTAGCCATCTTTTCTCACCACGCACTACGCATTACGCACTATGCGTGAGCTAGCGCTTGGTCAGAAGCCGACCGAACAGGCCGCGATTCTCCGGCGACTTGGGCGCCTGTGGTTGGTTGCTGGCTCTCACCGTGGCCCCGCCGCGCGCGTTGCTGACCAGGCTGGCCAGCGCGAAAATGTCCTTTGCGGTCTGGTGACTACGTTTTTCGATCACCAGCGGCACGCCCTGGTTGATCGAAAGCGTCATTTCGTTCGGCGCGTTTCCGATCTGCAAGGCCACTTTGTGCTGAATGTTCTCCTCGACATTCTCGACGCGAATGCCCAGCCGGCTGTCGGCCTTATTCAGCACCAGCAACGTCTTC
>DATFXE010000681.1:0-7873 GCA_035258585.1 Roseiflexaceae bacterium
CCGGCCCCGCCGTCAGCCAGCCGAGCCGGACGCCCGGCGCAAGCGATTTGGCGAACGATCCCAGCCGCACGACTGTGTCCGGCGGCGCCAGGCTCCAGAGCGAGGGCAGGGCCGGGCCATCGTAGCTCAGCTCGCGGTAGACGTCGTCCTCGACTACCAGCAGCTGCTCGGCCGCCGCCAGCGCCACCAGTTTGGCGCGGCGCTCGGCTTCCAGGCTAGTGCCGGTCGGGTTGTGAAACGTCGGCACGCAGTAGAGCAGCCGTGGCCGGCGGCTATCCCGACGCAGTCCGGCGATCGTCTCAGCCAGCGCGTCGACCCGCAGCCCGTGGTCGTCGGCGGGGATGGGGATCAGCTCCAGCGGGTGATCGCGCAGGATCCGAATGGCCAGGTGGTAGGTCGGCGATTCGACCAGCGCAATATCGCCGGGCTGGGTACAAAGCGTGCAGATCTGATCGAGCGCCTGCGAGACGCCGCCGGTGATCAACATTGCGTCCGAGGCCGGAGCGCGGCCCTCGGTTCGCGCGATACGGTCGGACAGCCAAGCCAGCAGCGGTCCGGCGCCCTGGTCGGCGCCATAGTTCAGCGCCTCGACGCCCCAGCGCTCGAGCGCGGCGGCGGCTGCCTGGCGCATACCGGCTACTGGCAGCAGCGCCGCGTTCGGGTGTCCCCAGCCCAGCTCGATGATGCCGGGCCGGCGGACCAGCTGGATGGTTGGTAGGTCAAGCATGATTGTCACCGTTGCAGGATGACGCGTTCGCAGGTTGAACGATCGGCTATTCGTACGATAGCATACAGCTGCACGTCGCACAAGCCCCTGTCTCAGTAAGCAGTCGGCGGTGGCAGTAAGCAGAACGCAGTCGGCAAGACAACCGCAACCTGCCGACTGCTGAGCATAGCGCAAGAAAAGGGACGATCGTCGCATTGGACGATCGATTGTTGCGACATCAGCTCGGCATAGCTATAATGTCGCGGTACGTCATTTGATAGTGGAGTGCTGCGACCATGAGTGACGTGCTGCATGCGACATGGCTGCCGGCGCTTAAGAGCTTATTTCTGTGGGGCGAGGCTGGCGACATCTCGCCGCGCAAGGGCCGCAAGGCGCGGCTGCCCGCCCACCCTTTTCAGGTTGTCCCCGAGCGGCTGCGCGAGATCTATCGGCCGCGCGTATCGCCCACGCCGGCCGAGCATACGCTGACCCTCTGGCTGCCATCGGGCGACGTTGGGCCGTTTCCTTCGCCCGAACTGCTGGATACCGGCGCGCTGGCTGCTCCCGAGGGCCAGCCACAACTAGCGCCCTGGCGCCTGAGCGGCCTGCTGCTCTCGCCTGTCCAGGCGCTTGACCTGTTGCTGGAGCCGCCAATCGGGCTGTTTGGCGCCGACCTGCGGGCATGGCGCGTGGCGGCGCTGCTGGCGATCGAGATATTGTCCGGCCAGCAGACGCTGCCTGGTCTTCAGCGCGATGGCTTCGCGCTGCGGGCGATCTGGCTGCCGCGCCCCGCGCCGGCTACGGCTGAGAAGCTGTCTACGCTGGCGCGCGCCCTGCCGCCGCTCTGCCGGGCCGCCGCAGCCGATCCCGCTGATGCCCCGCGCCCACGCGAGCTGCTGGACAACTTTCTGGCGGCGGCGGTCGATGCGTCGATCCGCGACCTCGCCCGCCCCGACCAAAGACCAAAGACCAAAGACCAAGGACCAGGCGCCGCACTTTCGTCCTTGGTCCTTCGTCCTTCGTCAACCCCCGGCGGAAAGTGGCTGGCCGCGCTGCTCGGCCGCGATCCGATCGTCGATCTGCGCGGCCGCGAGGCCGACGCGCTGTATAAGGCCTGGCAAGCCTGGGCCGGGCAGGGACAGGTCGCCGGAGACGATGTGTTTCGGATCACCTTTCGGCTGGAGCCGCCATCGCGCGCCGACGACGCGTGGGCGCTGGCGTTCCTCTTGCGCGCGGCCGACGACCCAAGCCTGATCGTGCCGGCAGCGCAGATCTGGCGTGAGCGCGGCGCCGCATTTAAGTACCTCGATCGGCGCTTCGAGCACCCGCAGGAGCGGCTGCTGGCCGGGCTTGGCTACGCCGCGCGGGTCTTTCCGCCGCTGGAAGCGAGTTTGCGCCAGCAGGCACCCGATCGCGCCCAGCTTTCGGCGCAGGATGCGTTCGCGTTCTTGAAAGAGGCTGCGCCGCTGCTGGAGGGCAGCGGCTTCGGAATTATGGTGCCGGCGTGGTGGCAGGGCCGCGGGGCGCGGCTGCAGGCGCGCGCCCGCGCCAAGGGCAAAGGCCCGGGGCCGAACGCCAAGAGCCTGCTCAACTTCGACGCGCTGGTCAGCTTCAACTGGGAGCTGACGCTGGGCGGCCAGCCGATCGACCGGGCCGAGTTCGAGCGGCTGGCGGCGCTCAAGCAGCCGCTGGTGCAGCTGCGCGGCCAGTGGGTGGTGCTCGATCCCGAGCAGCTTGGGCAGGCGCTCAAGTTCTTCGAGCGGCGCGATGGCGAGCTATCGCTCACAGAGGCCCTGCAGCTCGGCCTGGGCGCCGATGGCCAGGCGCTGCCTGCCGGCGTCGAGTTCGGTGGCCTGGAGGTCGAGGGCTGGCTCAAGGATCTGCTGGAACAGCTGAACGACGCGCAGACGATCGAGCAGCTGCCGCCGCCCAAGGCGCTGCGCGGCCAGCTGCGGCCCTACCAGGCGCGCGGCGTCTCGTGGATGGCGTTCCTGAGGCGGTTCGGCTTGGGCGCGTGTTTGGCGGACGACATGGGACTCGGTAAAACCTTGGAGACGATAACCTTGCTGCTCGACCAGCGCGAGCGTCTGACAGGGAAGCAACCAGTGTTGATCGTCTGCCCCACCTCGGTCGTCGGCAACTGGCAGCGCGAGATCGCACGCTTCGCCCCATCGCTGCAGGTGATGATCCACCGTGGCGCCGACCGGCAGAGTGGCGCGCAGTTCGCGCGGGCGGCCAGGCGACACGACGTGGTGCTGACGAGCTTCCCGCTGCTGGCGCGCGACCGCGAGACGCTGGCGGCGCTCGAGTGGGGCACGGTGGTGCTGGATGAGGCCCAGAACATCAAGAACGCCGCCACCAAGCAGGCCCAGGCCGCCCGCGCGCTCAAAGCCGCCGGCCGCATCGCCCTGACGGGAACCCCGGTCGAGAATCGACTGACCGAGCTATGGAGTATTCTGACCTTTCTCAACCCCGGCTACCTTGGCAGCGAGGAGTCGTTCCGGCGCGACTTCGCGCGGCCGATCGAGCGCGCCAGCGACAAGGCGGCGGCCGAGCGGCTGCGCAAGTTGACCGCGCCGTTCGTGCTGCGGCGGCTGAAGACCGACCCGACGATCATCGCCGATTTGCCAGAGAAGCAGGAGATGAAGGTCTACTGCCCGCTGACGCAGGAGCAGGCCACCTTGTACGAGGCCGTGGTGCGCGAGGCGCTGCAGAAAGTCGAGCAGGCCGAGGAAATGGGCGACGCTATGGGCCGGCGCGGGCAGGTGCTGGCGATGCTGATGCAGCTCAAGCAGGTCTGCAACCACCCGGCGCAGTTCGCCAAGGATGGCAGCGAGCTGGCCGGGCGATCCGGCAAGCTGAGCCGCCTGGCCGAGATGCTGGAGGAGGTCTACGCAACGGACGATCGGGCGCTGGTGTTCACGCAGTTTGCGCAAATGGGCGAAATGCTGCAGAGGCACCTGCGCGAGATGTTCTATGACGAGGTGCTGTTTCTGCATGGCGGCACGCCCGCCAAGGAGCGCGACCCGATGGTGCGGCGCTTTCAGGCCGCCAATGGCCCGCGGGTATTCATCCTATCGCTCAAGGCCGGCGGCACTGGATTGAACCTGACTGCCGCCAACCACGTGTTCCACTTCGACCGCTGGTGGAACCCGGCCGTCGAGAACCAGGCCACCGATCGTGCCTTCCGGATCGGCCAGACTCGCAACGTGCAGGTGCATAAGTTCATCTGCGGCGGCACGCTGGAGGAGCGGATCGACGAGATGATCGAGGGCAAGCGCGCGCTGGCCGAGAGCGTGCTTGGCGCCGGCGAGAGCTGGCTGACCGAGCTGAGCACCGCGCAGATTCGCGACCTGGTGCTGCTGCGCCGCGAGGAGGCGGTGGAGGTGTGATCGCTGAAAGCGGCCGGATTTGCCCGCGAAGTGACGCAAAGCGACGCGAAGGGATGAAGAAACTATTTACTGATGACAGGAAGGGCGACGATATGCCAAAGGTCAGAAAAATCGGGCGACCCGCCGATTGGGACGATCACACTGATGCGAACAACGACGACGAATATGACGACAACGACGAGCGCAGCGCCTACGGCTACGGCGACTGGGGCTGGTACCCGCCCTCATCGCCGATTCGCACCGACAAGGGCATTAAGGCGCGCAGCCAGCGCGGCGCGTTCGGCGAGTCGTGGTGGGCAAAGCGCTGGATCGCGGCGCTGGATCGCTTTGGCTGGGGCAGCCGCTTGCAGCGCGGGAGGACCTACGCGCGCCAGGGCCAGGTGCTGTCGATCGAGTTCGCTGGCGCGAAGATCAAGGCCAGGGTGCAGGGCTCGCGCCCAAAGCCGTACGATGTGACGATCGAGATGCAGCCGTTGGCCGCCGCCCAGTGGGAGCAGGCGATCGACGCGCTGGCACAGCAGGCGATCTTCGCGGCTCAGCTGCTGGCTGGCGAGATGCCGCAGGACATCGAGTCGGCCTTCGACGCGGCCGGCGTGCCGCTGTTTCCCCGCGGCCCAAAGGATATCGCCGCGTCTTGTTCTTGCCCAGATTACGCCAACCCCTGCAAGCATATCGCCGCTGTCTACTACCTCCTCGGCGAGCGCTTCGATGAGGACCCGTTTCTGATCTTCCAGGCGCGTGGGCGCACCCGCGAGCAGATCGTCGAAGCGCTGCGCGCCCGGCGCGCGGGGGCCAGCGAGAAGGCCGAAGTATTCGAGATGCCCGCACCTGAGCCGCTGCCGGCGCTGGCCGATCTGCTGGGCAGCTTCTACCAAGCCGGCCCGGAGCTGGACGCGATCGAGGCGCATATTGCCGCGCCGGAGATCGACTCGGCCCTGCTGAAGCGCTATGGCCCGGCCCCGGCCGACACCGACGCCGACCTGCGGGTGATCTACCGCGCGCTCACGGCGCGGGCGCTCGAGCGGGTGCTCGGCGAAGACGAGCCATGACCTTGTTCAGCGCTGATTATAACTACACGACTTACGCGGTCGTCCATTGCGGGGAGGTTTGGAGGGGCACTCATGGGGTACCCGGCCCTCCAAGAAGCTTTTTTCTGGCGAACGTTGGCGGCTCTGCCGCCAACGTTCGCCAGAAAAAAGAAGATCTTGGGGAGGCAGAGCCTCCCCAAACCCCACCACCGCGTAACTCGTGTAACTACCAAGACACCAGGTGCCCTCTTGGTGACGCCTAGAGGGCACCTGGTGTCTTGGTGGTTTGGACAACGGTTTTTGGTGATAGTTCTATACGATTACAATGATTGCTCATGCCGCGTGACCAGCCCGGCGCCTGCGGCGGCCAGGGCCAGCGCGCCGCGTAGGCTGTGCTGGCGTATGAGCCGGTGGCCCATGTCGATGTACTGGCCCGGCCCCCAGTAGCGCCCGGCCCAGCCGACCTGCCCGGCCCGGATCGCACGGTACAGGTCGTCGGCGCTGGCGCCGGGAAAGAGCGTGTAGCCTAGACCGACGGTCGCCAGCGTGTGTGCGTCGCTGCCGCCGACGGCCGGCAGGCTCAACAGTGCGGCAGCGCGCTGGGCCGCACGGTTGCAGCCGCGCTGCGACCAGATCACGCCGGCGTTGAAGCCTTCGATCGCATCGAGGTCCCAGCCGTCGTGCTGCAGGCCATTGCGGCCAAGCGACGGCACGCTGCGATCGAATGGATGCGGCGCGATCGCCAGCCCGCCCTGAGCGTGGATCGCCGCGATTGTCGCCGCGGCTGGTTGTCCTGGCGGCACCAGCGTATCGATGAACAGCGCCAGCAGGTGTCCATCGGCCGTGCTGACTTCTTCGCCTACGATCACCTCGAGTCCGAACTGGCGCGCGAGGCGCGCCGCCTCTGTGGCACCCGCGATGCTGTCGTGATCGGTGATCGCAATCACGCGCATGTCGGGCATGCGGGCGACGTGTTCCAGCAGCTCCGGCACGGTCGCGGCGCCATCGCTGGCGGTGGTATGAATATGCAGGTCGGCTTTGCTGATCTGGTCGATCATCTGATGCTCCTGATCTCTTTGTTATGGTTCTTGCTAGGAGCAAGAATACCTCCTCCACAAGAAGCAAACGTGATCAACTCGTAAAATTTGTTCATAGAATGTGTGTTAGCGGGGTGGTGCGACAGCTCCAAGGCGAGGGCCAGCTGCGACTCAATTGTTCTGCAAAGCGCTACGAGTGCAGACGGAAGACGAAAGACGGAGGACGAATGCTGTCGTCCTCCGTCCTCCGTCCTCCGTCCAGTATATCGAATGTTCACGTCGGTTTGGTGTGACTCGCTGCACGAAGTTCTTCGCGTCCTTCGCGTGTCTTCGCGGGCAAATTACTTTGTGGGCGGATTCAGCGCAACCTCGCGCACGCGCTGGAACTCGGCCTCGAACGCATTGGCAAGGGTCGGGTCGTCGACGATCAGGAGATTCTCGTCGTTGTCGCGGTCGGCGTTGTTGGTGAAGTTGAACGAGCCAAAGATTACCGTGCGGCCGTCGATAATAATGACTTTGTGGTGCTTGACGTAGGGGTTGCCGTCTTGCAACACGTCCAGCTTGGCGCGGCGCATTTTGCCATACTCGCTGTACTGTGTCTCCGAGCCGGTCTTCTCGAACACGCCCATGACGCTTACGCCGGCCTTGGCGCGCGCGATGATCGACTGGCCGATGGTGTCGCTGGTGAACGAAAAGGCCAGGAAATGGATCGACTGCTGGGCCTGCTCCACCCGCGCGACGATCTTGGCGGCAACCTTATCCTTTGGGGCAAAGTAGTTCTCGATCCGGACACTGTGCAGCGTCACGTTCGCCTCCGTCCCACCCGCTGGCTTAGCCGGGCCGAAACGCCGCTGGACGAACATCTTCTCGAACTCGGCGGTGTAGTTGTGCGCCAGCTCCGGCGAGACGATCTTGATCGCGTTGTTGTTCAGATGGTAGGTGTCGCCGTCGGTGAAGTTCCACGACCCGGTCCAGATCGCCTGGTTGTCCACGACGACGAACTTGTCGTGCATGATCGCCGGCCGCTGGTCGTCGACGATCGGGATGTTGGCCTGCTTGAGGATATCGAACGCGCGCTGAACCTTGGGGTCGTCGTTGGTCAGCGTATCCGTATCGGTGACCATGCGCACCCGCACCCCGCGCGCGGCGGCCTGGGCTAGCGCGTTGGCTACATTCTCCAGGTCGAAGTCGTAGATCGCGATATCGAGGGTCTTTTGCGCCGAGTTGATAAACGCGACCAGCTGTGTGTCGATTCCGCCGTGATGGTATTCCGGCTTATCCGGATAGCGCGGTGTGGTGAAGTAGATATCGTACCAGCCTCCAGGCGCCTGGCTCGGCGCCGGAGCGGGAGCGCCGGCTGGGCCAGGCGGCACAGTCGGCTGGGCTCGGGCAGGCGGCTGGGTCGCCTGGATGGCCACCGAGCTTGGCAGGCTCAGCTCGACAGTTGGGACGTCGATCCGGATGACCGGCCCTTGCGTGCCTGAGTCGACCTTGACGCCGAACCCCAGCTCGCGATAGGCGACATAGCCCACCAGGACGATCAGCAGAAGGATCGCCAGCCATTTGAATGGTGCGTTGCGTGGGCCGCGTGATCTACGACGGCGCATAGTTATGACTCGTTATCTCGATTCGGCAAGGTTCTGCCCAGCGCATTTCCTGGGAAGGTCTGTTTTGCGCCGTGCGTGGTAAATCAAGAGTACCATACGAGGT
>DATFXE010000682.1:0-6628 GCA_035258585.1 Roseiflexaceae bacterium
ACGGCATTCTGTTGCGCGCCGAGCAACGCGCATCCGATTTGAAGGCGGCGATTGATATTGTACACGATAACTTGCAACGTCAGATCGAGCGCTACAAAGATAAGCACTGGCGGCGCGGCAAGTTGCGCCGCCAGGGCAATGAAATCGTCGATACGACGCCCGAGCCCGGCGTCGAGTTGGCGAGCGACGATCAGCGCCCGCGCATCGTGCGCACCAAGGAGTTCCAGGTCAAGCCCATGTACAGCGACGAGGCGGTCGAGCAGATGGAGCTGCTGGGCCACGATTTCTTTGTGTTCCGCGACGCAGGCACCAGCCAGATCAATGTGCTCTACCGGCGCGAGGATGGGAACTATGGCTTAATCGTGCCGGGCGACGCCGAGGAGTAGCAACCGCCGCGGCAACTCTATTCAACCGCGGTTGAGGCCAACTTGATCGCCTGATCGAAATGGGGAACTGGGGAGCCGGGCGCAGGCCCGCAACCCGGTTCCCCTTTCCGATTATACCGCCCTACGGTTAGCGCGGGCCGCGCGACAACTCATATTGCGGTTTGCAGATGAGCTGGGCCGCGAGCCATCCCGTATTTAGCACGGTGGCTGCGAGGGCGTGGGAATGCGCCGCAGCGCATTCCCACGCCCTCGCAGCCACAAAATAAAGTGGTCGCACGTGGTTGCGAAAGGCCGCGCAGCCGCCCCAGCGACCACGTGCGAGCAGCAGATTGGAATACTGCGTCCGCAAGATATGAGACATGCTGCATCACAATGCCAAAACATCCGATTGTATAATTCGCGATGACTCATGATCTCTGTGGCTCAAGCGATCTGAAATCTGCTGTAAGCGCCGAGGGATGATGGCACGCCAGTTGCATAGCGACAGAATAACACAGGAGGTCGCTATGGGACGGCTCAAACAGACGTGTATCGCTCTTGGCAGCGTCGGTGTGCAAGCGCTGGCCGTGTGCGCAGATGCGCGGCGACAACGTCGGGCCGTACGGTGCCAGCGGTGGTGGCAGCTCCGCTCAGTTGGTTTGCCCACCACTTGCCCGCTTACGGACGGCTCCTCGCGCAATCTTTCCGCTCATTCGCGGCACGCCTGAGGATGCAGGCGCCAACCACGAAACCCGCCCTCGGCTGCCTATCGTCCATCATTCCCTGCTCTTCAATCGCCAGCCGGATTCGCCTTGTAGCATTGCGCGCACCGGGCCACAGCGCGCTGGCCGAACAGGGCGTATAATGGCATGAGCCTGAATATGCCACAGAGGGCCAGATCAAATCAGACACCAACAAGCTACGCGCGATCGACATCGCCGAGGGCGCGCTCCTGGCGGATATCGCCGTGCTGCTTCAACTGGCGGCGATCTACCTGCCGCTGGTCGATCTGCTGATTCGCTTTCTGATCCCGATTGTGCTGGCGGTGCTGGTACTGCGGCGTGGCCTGATCGTCGGCTTGATGAGCTGCTGCGTGGGCTGCTTTCTGATTGCCATGCTCTCAGGCCTGTCGTTTCTGATCCCTATGCTGCTGACATGCGGCGCCGGGCTGTTCCTGGGCCTGGCGATGCGGCAGCGCTGGGGCCACCTGACGACGCTGCTGCTCGGCATCACCAGTGGTACGTTAGCAGTTTACGCTGTGACGGTGCTGTTCAGCCTGGTGTCGGGTGTGCCGCTGTCGAGCATCGCACGCGAGCTCGATCAGACAGCCCAGGCATTCTTCACGCTGGCCGGTTTCGCAGCGGCCTGGCTGGGCTACGGCGAATGGTGGCGGCAAGCAGCCTACCCGGCGCTGGCGCCGTTGGCTGAAACCGCGCTGGTGTATTGGTGGGCGTTGTTCCCCGCCGCGATCTGGCTGGTGCTCTGCCCGGTGGTCACACTCATGTACTACACCACCAATTACAGCGTGCGCCTGTTGGGATATGCGGTGCGGCCGTTCCCCGGCGGCTGGCTGGAGCGCTGGCTGGCCCGTATCGCGCGCATGATGATCGGCGCTGGCCGCAAGCTTGGGTTGCTCGGGAAGAGCGTATGAGCCCCGCGCCGTCGATCGACATCCAGCTGGTCAGCTACGGCTACCCGCCCGCAGCTGGCAATCGAGGCAGCTTCTCGGCAATCGCCGCGCTGCGCGACGTGAGCCTGCGAATCGATCCCGGCGAGTATATCGCGCTGCTGGGCCATAATGGCAGCGGCAAATCGACGCTGGCGCGTCATTGCAACGCCCTGCTGATCCCCGACAGCGGGCGCGTGCTCATAGCCGGGCGCGACACGCGCGATGGCCGCCACGTGCGCGAGATACGCGATCGCGTCGGCATGATCTTCCAGAACCCCGACACTCAGATCATCGCAACCGTCGTCGAGGACGATATCGCCTGGTCGCTGGCGGTGCGCGGGATGCCAGCGCCGCTGATCCGCGAGCGTGTGGCTTGGGCGCTGGAGGCGACCGGCATCGCCGAGCTGCGCGGCCTGGCCCCGCACCGGCTTTCGGGCGGCCAGCGGCAGCGTCTGGCGATCGCCAGCGTGCTGGCGCTGCGGCCCGACGCGATCGTGGCCGACGAGCCGACCGCCATGCTCGACCCGCTGGCGCGTCTGGCGATCGTCGATCTGCTTCACACGCTCAACCGCGAGCATGGCCTGACGATCGTGCATGCCACGCACCTGCTGGAGGAGGCCGCCCATGCGCGGCGAGTGGTAGTGATGGATGGCGGGCGAGTTGCGTTCGACGGGACGCCGGCTGCACTCTTCGCCGACCTGGAGCAGCTACGCCGGCTGAAGCTAGCGATCCCCGAGCCGATCGCGCTAGCCGCCCGCCTGCGCGCCGCCGGCTTCAGGCTCGATTCGGCTGCGCTGACGGTGGAGGCGATCGCCGATCAGATCATCTCCTGCTGTACAGATAAATGTAATGAATGATCCAATCATCATCACGCGCAACCTGAGCCACATCTACCAGCCCGGTCCGCTCCAGCACCAGGCGCTGCTGGATGTCAGCCTGGAGATCAGGCGCGGGAGCTGCACGGCGATTGTAGGCGTTACCGGCTCGGGCAAGTCCACGCTCGTGCAGCATTTCAACGCGCTGCTGCGCCCCACAGCTGGCGATGTGATCGTCGACGGCATCGACGCCGGAAGAACGGCAGACGTGCGCTCGCTGCGGCGGCGCGTGGGGATGCTGTTTCAATCGCCCGAGATGCAGCTGTTCGCGCCAACCGTCGCCGCCGATGTCGCCTTTGGGCCACGGCGATTGGGATTGCCTGCCGAAGAAGTGCACCAGCGTGTGTCCGCCGCGCTCGACATTGTCGGGCTGCCCGCTGCCAGGTATGGGCAGCGCTCGCCGTTCGCGCTGAGCGGCGGGCAGATGCGACGCATCGCGCTGGCAGGCGTGCTGGCCAGCGATCCGGCGGTGCTTGTGCTCGACGAGCCGAGTGTCGGGCTGGACGCAGCCGGCCGGGATGAGATCTACAGCATTGTCCGGCGCGTCCAGCGCCAGGAGGGGGTGACAGTCGTGCTGGTATCGCACGACATGGCCGAGGTCGCGGCGCTAGCCGATCAGGTCATGGTGCTGCACGCCGGGCGGTTGGTGGAGGCCGGGCCGCCGCATTCGATCTTCGCCCGAGCTGAACGGCTGCCGGCCTGGGGGCTGCTGGCGCCGCCGCTGAGTGAGCTGCTGGCGCTAGTGCGGCAGGGCGGAGTAGATGTGCCGGCGAGCGTGGCCACGCTTGAACAGGCGTTTGCGGCGATATCAAGCCTGCGCGCGGGGAAAGACAGTACAAAGTGATGGAATGTAGCGAGTGCTCGATCGACTAGCGCTGGGCGTCTACTACCCCGGCGAAAGCCTGCTCCACCGCCTCCGGGCGCGAACGAAGCTGCTAGTGCTCCTCTGGCTGATCGTTTTCGTGACCGTGGCGAACCGGCAGACTGACTGGCGTCCTACACCCTACGCCGGGCTGGTTGCGGTGGTGATAGCCGCCGTCCTGCTCTCGGGCATTTCGCTCGGCCACTTGTGGCGGCGTGTGCGGCTGCTGGCGCTGCTGACAGCGATCGGCGCGCTGATTACTGCCCTATTCCTCGCGGAGGACGATACGCCGCTGCTAACCGCCGGCCCCTGGCGGGTACCCTATGCGCTGGCGTTGGCAGCAGCGCTGATCGTCTGCGCTGTCCTGGCGATCGTGCTGGGGCTGGCGCTGCTGGGCCTGCCTGCCGCGCGCCGCTTCTGGCGGCGCCAGTCGCTGCGAAGCCGGGTCGGCTCGGCCGCGGCAGCGCTGCTGACGGCGGGCCTGCTGTGGGCGCCAATCGGCGACCTGCTGATCGGGCCGCTGGTGCTGACCAGCGGCGGGGCGCGCCTGGGCGGGCGGCTCTACGCCGTCTTCCTGTCGCTCTACACGCTGGCGCTGCTGTTGACCATGACGACTACCCCGGTGGCGCTGATCGAAGGGCTGACCATGCTCCTGGCGCCGCTGCGCCGGCTGCGGCTGCCGATCGACGAGTTCGCGCTGATGGCACTGCTGGCGCTACGCTTCATCCCGACCCTGACCGAGGAGATCGAGCTGCTGGTCAAGGCCCAGATGGCGCGCGGAGCCGATTTTACGCATGGCACGCTCCAGGAGCGCGCGCAATCGCTGGCGGCGCTGTTTGTGCCGCTGCTGCAAGGCGCGCTGCGTCGCGCCGCCGAACTAGCCACGGCGCTGGATGCACGCGGCTATGCTATCGAGGGCCAGCAGACCATGCTGCACGAAGGAGCCCTCGCGGTACGCGATTACGCTGTCATGGGCGCGGTCGTGCTGATGACTGTGGGAGCGCTGGTAATGGAGTAATGCGTGAACTATCGCCGCGAGCGCGCCAGGCAGACCAAGCGGCGGCGGATCGCGTTGGCAGCGGCCCCGAAGCAGCTCGTGCGACCGCTTTATTTTGTGGCTGCGAGGGCTAGGGAATGCGCTGCGGCGCATTCCCTAGCCCTGCGCTCCTAGGGGTCTACCACCAGGTTGATGATCCGCCCCGGAACGTAGACGACTCGCTGGATGGGTGTTCCGTTCAGGAAACGCTGGATCGCCTCGACCTGGCGGGCTGCTTCTACCGCTTCGGCCTGGGCGGCCCCAGCCTGCAGCTCGACGGTTGCGCGCGTGCGGCCGTTGATCTGGATGGCGACTGTTTCCGTCTCGCGCGCCAGCAACACCGCATCCGCCGCCGGCCATGCCTGCTGATGAATCGAGTACGGCCGCCCGATACGCTCCCACAGCTCCTCGACGATATGCGGGGCGAATGGCGCCAGCAGCAGCAACAGGCCCTCGACCTCTTCCGCGTACAGCTCGTCGCGCCGCTGGAGACTGCTGACGTATTCCATCAGGGTGGCGATCGCCGTGTTATAGCCCAGCTCGCCGATATCATCGGTCACACGCTGGATGGCCTGGTGCAGCCGCCGGCGATACGCGGATGGCGCTGCCCCGCCGTTCAAGCGATCGGCGTGCTTCACGACCAGATTCCAGACGCGGTTCAGGAAGCGCCGGACGCCGGAGATGCCGCGGTCGCTGAAGTCGCCGCCCTGGGTATACGGCCCCATGAACATCAGATAGGTGCGCAGCGTGTCCGCGCCCCATGTGCCGATGTACTCGTCGGGATTGATGATGTTCCCGCGCGACTTGCTGATCTTCGCGCCGTCCTTGGTGATGATCCCGTGCGCGCGGAAGCGCTTGAACGGCTCGTCAAATGGCAGGTATCCCAAGTCGTGCAAGGCCATGGTGATGAACCGCGTATACATCAGGTGCAGCACCGAATGCTCCCTGCCACCGATGTACATATCGACCGGCAGCCACTTCGCCGTCAGCTCGGGGTCGAACGGCCGGTCGTCGAACTGGGTCGATGGGTAGCGCAGGAAGTACCACGCGCTGTCCAGGAAGTTATCCGACACGTCGGTCTCGCGCCGGGCCGCGCCGCCGCATGCTGGGCAGGTCGTGTTGACGAACGATGGAATGGCGGCCAGCGGCGAGGAGCCGGTGCCGCTGGGCTTCCAGTCCTCCACCTCCGGCAACAGCACCGGCAACTGCTCTTCCGGCACGGGCACGATGCCACAAGTGTCACAGTAGATAATCGGGATCGGTGGCCCCCAATAGCGCTGCCGTGATATCAACCAGTCGCGCAGGTGATATTGCACCGTCCGATCGGCAGGATTCACCGAGCGGCCAATCCAGTTGCGCTGGGCGGTCTTGACGACTTCCGACCAGTCGATATCGTCCAGGTGATCCAGCAGCCGGTCGGCGTAGTTGGTGATTTTGAAGAACCACTGCTCCAGTTCGCGCTGCTCGACCAGCGTGTCACACCGCTCGCACAGGCCGTCGATGACCTGCTCATTGGCCAGGACAGTCTTGCAGCTCGGGCACCAGTTCACCGCCGCCCGCTTGCGTTCGGCCAGCCCGGCCTTGAACAGCTTGACGAAGATCCATTGTGTCCAGCGGTAGTAGCGCGGATCGGTGGTGTCGACTTCGTGCGACCAATCGTAGCGATTGCCGCTGACCTTCAGCTGCGTCTCGCGGAACCGCTCGACATTGTGCGCAGTCAGGATGTTGGGGTGGATGCCCTGCTTGATCGCGTAGTTCTCGCTGTGAATGCCAAACGCGTCGAAGCCGATCGGCTCGAATACGTCGCGGCCGTTCAAGGCC
>DATFXE010000683.1:0-9435 GCA_035258585.1 Roseiflexaceae bacterium
CGGCAAGCGCCTTATTGAGGCGCTTGCCAGGCAGCTGGGGCTGTACTACTGAGCGCTGCACAAATAGCTAAACTTTGTGGTGGGGTGTGGGGCGGCGAAGCCGCCCCACACCCCACCACTGGGGAGGTCTGGAGGGCCGAAGGCCCTCCAGACCTCCCCAGTGGTGGGGTGTGGGGCGGCGAAGCCGCCCCACACCCCACCACAAAGTTTAGCTATTTGTGCAGCGCTCAGTAGTACAGCCCCAGCTGCCTGGCAAGCGCCTCAATAAGGCGCTTGCCGCAGATCGGTTCAATAGTCTAATTTTGTCATAGCCATCAGCATAAAAGATATACTAATAAAGCGTCTTTTATGGCTTGACAATGCGGTAAACGAGTTGTAGCATAGTGGCTATTAATCCACTCCACACCAACACTATTACACTCCTGACAGCATGCAGCCGGTGAAAGGCCATCGGCGACGCGAGGGTCACGTATGGTGTCGTTGACGACCACACAGCGCGATCTATTGCACCTGCTCCTGACGACCGAAATACCGCTCGGCGCATCCACGATCGGCCGGCAACTCCGCCTGACTCCACGCCAAGTCCACTATAGTTTGCGCGAGATCAAGGCCTGGGTCGGCGGCCGGAACGCCACTGTTCGGCATACGCCGGGGATCGGCGTCCAAATCGTATGCACGGTGGATCAAAAGCGACGTATGCTGGGCGAGCTCAGCACGCAGTCGAAATTTCAGCTCATTCTGACTCCTGGTCAGCGTCAGCAGCTGCTGGCGTTGCAGCTGTTGCTGGCTCGCGAGCCGCTAACTCTCTCCGATCTCCAGCAAGATGTAGTGATTGCGCGTGCTACGGTGTTGAAGGACCTGGATATCGTCGAGCCCTGGCTAATGTCATTTGGCCTCCAGATCGTGCGCCGCCAGCATCGCGGCTGCTGGATCGATGGCGCCGAGCTGGCGCAGCGCCAGGCGCTGGCCGCGCTGCTTTGGGGCGATGTCCCTTTCGACCGGCCGATCCTGCGGGCGCAGCATGGCCAGGGGCTCATCTTCGCGTTGGCCCAGGATGGTGCACTGCTGCCAATCATCGGCCGCATCGACCTGCTGCTGCGCGATTGGGATACCCAGGCTGCTCTAGAACGGTTGGCCTGGGCCGAGACCGAGCTTGGCGGGCGCTTCACCGATGACGCGATTTTGCACCTGATGCTTGCGCTGGTGATCCAGGGGCAGCGCGTGCGGATGGGCCGCTACTTCGCCTGTGATGCTAGCACACTGCAATGGCTGCAATCCCAGGCGGTCTGGCCGATCGCCGCAGCAATTGGTGGGCAACTCTGGTCTGGTCTGCCGGATCACACGCTGGCCGCGGAAACGGCAGCCTTGGCGATCCATCTGATGTCGGGCGCGCGCGACGAAGCCTGGCGTCACGACCTTGGTATGGATTCGGCGTTCCCAAGATTGATCGACACCTTGCTCGTGCGAGTGGCCGATGCCTATGGCGTTCCCGGTTTGGGGCACGATCGTTTGCTGCGCGAGGGCTTAGAGGCACACTTCCTGCCGGCTTGCATGCGTCAGCGCTTCGGCCTGTGGACGCCGCCAAGACCATCGGTGGATACGCAAGCCGACCGCTACGCCGTCGAGCGCGCGGTGGCTCGGCAGCTGGTCGATCATGTGACAGCCGACACTGGCATAGCGCTGCCAGCCGATACCTACGACGAGCTCGTGCTGCTGCTGCGGGCCGCCTTCATTCGAGCGCGGCCGGAGCGCGCCCGGCGCGTGCTTGTGGTCTGTCCAAGCGGCATGGCCACCACTCAGCTGCTGGTCGCGCGGCTGCGAGCGCGTTTTCCACGCATGGGCAGCTTTGAAGTGCTTTCGACGCGCGATCTGAGCGCCGAGCGGATCGCGTCGGCCGACTTAATCATCACAACCATCCCGCTGGCGCTGTCGGCTATGCCGAGCATCGATATCATTCAGGTCCATCCCATGCTCAAGCCCGAGGACGTCGCCGCGCTCACACAATGGATGGCCTGAAGCCACCTGTCGATCACGCGCTGCGAACCTGTGCCTTAGTGGCTCGTCACGGTCTTTTGCTCGGTGGGGCGCGGGGCGGCTACGCCGCCTCACATCTCACCCAGGAAGATTCAGTGTGGTCGATCACTAACACAGTAGTGTGAAATTGCAATAATATTTTCAAAACAGCTGCCACTTGTAAGTGGTTTGTTATAGTATTGGCAAAATAAAGGATGCGGATAGATTATTACCCCATGGCTTTGTGGTCTGAAAGATCTACTATTGTTATAGGGTTAGTTGTAAAATATATATTAATAAAGTGTGTTTTAAGTATTGACAACTAGACTGTGTGGTTGTAAGATCTGAGCACTCACGCATCCGCCTCAATCACAGCACAGCCCGCCAGTATGCCAGGCAATTGCATATTGCGGGCCAATTCCAGGTGCGTTCTGGCCGATCGCGTGGGCCGCCACGTGGAGCGGCATCGCCAAATCATAACAACCGGGAGTTATGCTGCGGCGATGTAGGTACGTTTCTGCTGCTCTTCGGCGGCGATGTGCAGGCTACAAACAGATCTTCAAAGGAGAAACGCATCATGCGAGAGCAGCTTCAGCGCTTCGGCAGCTTTCTGGCCGCGATGGTCGTGCCAAACATCGGCGCGTTTATCGCCTGGGGTTTGATCACCGCCCTGTTCATTCCCACCGGGTGGATTCCCAACGAAACGTTTGCCAAGCTGGTCGGCCCGATGATCACCTACCTGCTGCCGATCCTGATCGGATACACCGGCGGCAGGCTTGTCTACGACACGCGCGGCGGCGTGGTCGGCGCGGCAGCCACCATGGGTGTGATCGTCGGCGCGGACATCCCGATGTTCCTCGGCGGCATGATTATGGGGCCGCTGGGCGGCTACCTGATGAAGAGGATCGATGCAGTTCTCGAAGAAAGAATCCCGGTCGGCTTCGAGCTGCTGATCAACAACTTCTCGGCCGGTTTTCTCGTGGTGGCCCTGGTGCTGCTGGCCAATGTGATCATTGGCCCGATCGTTCTGGCCTTCAGCGGCGCGCTGGGCGCGGGCGTCCAGTTCCTGATCACCTCGCGGCTGCTGCCGCTGGCCGACCTTATCATCGAGCCGGCCAAGGTGCTGTTCCTCAACAATGCGATCAACCACGGCATTCTGGCGCCACTGGGCGTAGCCGAAGTCACCAAGAACGGCAAGGCGATCCACTTCCTGCTCGAAACCAACCCTGGCCCCGGCCTGGGCATGCTGCTGGCCTACTGGTTCGCCGGCAAGGGCAACCTGAAGCTTTCCGCGCCCGGCGCGATGATCATCCACTTCCTCGGCGGCATCCACGAGATCTACTTCCCATACATCTTGGCGCACCCGATCATGATCATCGCGATGTGGGCCGGCGGCATCCTGGCCGACCTGTGGTTCGTGATCAGCGGCGCCGGACTGGTGGCCACTCCTTCGCCCGGCTCGATCTTTGCTTACCTGGCAGTCACGCCGCGCGGCGAGTTTATCCCGGTGCTTGGCGGCGTGCTGATCGGTATCGTCGGCTCGTTCCTGGCCGGCTCGGCGATCCTGCGCCTGTACCCAGTGCGCGAGGAGGAGGAGGAGGAAGCGGCCGGGCGCGAAGCCGAGCCCGCACCACTGACCAATCCAGTCTAAGCTAAGAAGACCGAGGTGACGGGCGTGGGCCGACATGCCAGCCTGTCACCTCTTCCATGAAAGGATCTCGCTATGGCAGCCTCCATTCCCGCGTCAAGTGTCGACACCATTGTGTTCGCGTGTGAAGCCGGCATTGGCTCCAGTATCATGGGCGTCAATGCCCTGAAGAAGAAGCTGAAGCAGGCTGGCCTCAACATTAACGTCGTCCATAAGCCAGTGCGCTCGCTGCCAGCCGACGCCAAAGTTGTGATCGCGCACAAAGGCCTGGCGAACTTCGCGCGCGAGCGGGCGCCCAATGCCGTAGTGATCGCGTTCTCGCAGTTTCTGAACGATCCTGTTTTCGATCAGGTCGTGCAGAAGCTGAAGAATGGCGACACGCTAACGGAGGTAAAATAGAGCTATGGCCATTGTAGCAATCGAGCGCATACGCCTGGGTGCGGTAGCCAAGGATAAACAGGACGCGATCCGTCAGGCTGGCGAACTGCTTGTTTCGAGTGGATGCGTTGCGCCGGGCTATGTGCAGGGCATGCTGAACCGCGAGCAGACGATGTCTACCTATCTCGGCAATGGCGTGGCCATTCCACACGGCCAGCACGAGAATCTGGGCGATGTGAAGAGCACGGGCATTTCGGTGCTGCAGATCCCGGACGGTGTGGAGTGGGAAGACGGCGAGCGCGCCTACCTGGTGATCGGCATCGCGGCCAACGCCGATGAGCATGTGGGTGTGCTGGCGAACCTGGCGGAAGTGATCGAGGACGAGGATGCCGCCACGCAGCTCGCGCACACCACCGACGCGGCGCTGATCGTCGAGCGTTTGAGCCATGCTCGCGAGACCGAAGTTTAAGCCAGGTCTCGGGGCGACACGCTAGACCACATTCAGCGGGCAGCCACTCCACAACTTCGCAGCACTCACCTGTGGCTCATGGCGCGGAGGATACGCTGCTTTCCCGCCTCGCACCCAACCCATTCGTCATTGTCACAAGGAAGTGCATCATGCTGCAGCTTGATCTCGTGATTCACAATTCGACCGGGCTCCACGCTCGGCCCGCACGCGTATTCGTCGATCTCGCCAAGCAATACCAATCGGCGATTCGTATCCGCTATGGTGAGAAGCAGGCCAACGCCAAGAGCCTGATCTCGGTGCTGACGCTCGGTGTCCCGAGCGGCGAACGCGTTCAGATCGACGTTAGCGGCGATGATGAGCAAACGGCGGCGGCGGCGATCGAGGCCGCCGTGCGCGATGGCCTGGGCGAAGGGCCGACCACGAACGGCCACACGCCGGGCGCGCCGGCTGTGACAGACCAACACCCTGAGGCGCCTGCGCCTCCGGTACACCACGGCGCGCCCGCAGCCGGCGCAATCATGCACGGCACGCCCGGCGCGCCCGGGATCGCGGTTGGGCCGGTATTTCCCTTCGAGCGCGCTCATGTCGAGGTACGCGAGCGCTTCACCGGTGTCGAGCAGGAAAATGCGCGCCTCCAGAGCGCGCTCGACGCCGCCCGCAACCAGCTCACTTCGCTGCATGCACAGGTCGCGCAACGCGCCGACGCCAGCGAGGCCGAGATCTTCCAGGTCCACCAGGAGATTCTGGCCGACCCGGCGCTGATGGATACCGTACGCGCTGCGATCGCCGATGGCCGCAGCGCCGCTGAAGCCTGGCACGACGCGACCACCGGCCACGCCGCCGAGCTAGCCGAGCTGTCGGATGCGCTGCTGGCCGAACGTGCCGCCGATATCCGCGATGTCGGCGCGCGCGTGCTGCGGCTGTTGACCGGCGCCGTGGAAGCCGCGCCAACACTGCCCGACGAGCCGGTCATCATCATCGCCAACGATCTCACGCCCTCGGAAACCGTCGCGCTCGACCCGCAGCGTGTGTTGGGCTTCTGCACGGCCGTTGGTGGGCCAAACGCCCACACGGCGATTCTGGCGCGCGCGCTTGGTCTGCCAGCGGTGGTCAGCGCCGGACCAGGCGTGCTGCAGATCGCAGCCGGCACCCAGGTGATTTTGGATGGCAGCGCGGGCACGCTGACGGTCGGCCCGGACGAAAGTGTGATCGCCAGGGCGCGGGCGGCGCAGCAGCAGCAGCGCGAGCTACGCGCCGCCGCCGCGCAGTCGGCCGGCGAGCCGGCTATCACCGCCGATGGCCACCGAGTGGAGATCGTCGCCAATATCGGCAGCCTGAAAGGGGCGAAAGACGCCGTCGCAGGCGGCGCCGAGGGGGTCGGGCTGTTCCGCACTGAGTTTCTCTTCCTGGAGCGCAAAACCGCTCCGACAGAAGACGAGCAGTTCGCGGTCTATCGCGACGTGGCCCAGGCCTTCGGCAGCATGCCGGTGATCGTCCGCACGCTCGACATCGGCGGCGACAAAGAAGTGCCGTACCTCGATCTGCCGCACGAGGACAACCCATTCCTGGGCGAGCGCGGCGTCAGGCTGTGCCTGACGCATCCCAATCTGTTCCGTGACCAGCTGCGGGCGATCATGCGGGCGGCATCGTTCGGCAAGCTGCGGATCATGTTCCCGATGATCGCGGATATCGGCGAGCTGCGCGCGGCGCGGGCGATCGTCGAAGAGATCCGCGCCGCGCTAGGCGCGCCCGCAGTCGAAATCGGCATTATGGTAGAAGTACCGTCCGCCGCGCTTATGGCCGATGTGCTGGCCCATGAGGCTGATTTCTTCTCGATCGGCACCAACGATCTGACCCAATACACGCTGGCCATGGATCGTATGCACCCGACGCTCGCGGCGAAGGCCGACGGTCTGCACCCGGCGGTGCTGCGGCTGATCAAGCGCACAGTGGATGGCGCGCACGCCGCCGGAAAATGGGTCGGCGTGTGCGGCGAGTTAGGATCGGATGCACAGGCGGTGCCGATTCTGATCGGGTTGGGTGTCGATGAGTTGAGCGTCAGCGTACCTGCCATCCCGGCGGTGAAGGCTCAGGTTCGAACTGTAACACTGGCCGAGTGCCAGGCGCGCGCCGAATATGCGCTTGCCTGCGCTACTGCCGGGCAGGTACGAGAAGGAAAGATCGATCGATGACTACCCCATTTGATGAATATCGCTCGCCCGACGCGCCCATCCCACACCAGACCTGGGCGTGGAATATGTACGGCGCCGGCCTGGAGCAGATCGGGCGGGACGGCCAGCCGGAGCGTTTCCCAGTGCCAGAAATCGGCGCCGACCAGCTGCTTGTGCGTGTGGACGCGGTGAGTCTGTGCTTTTCGGATGTCAAGCTGATCCAGCAAGGCGGTAAGCATCCCAAGCTCTACAATCGTGATTTGCAAACCGAGCCAACCCGTCTCGGCCATGAGACCGCGGTCACAGTCATGGCGGTTGGCGCGAATCTGCACGGCCAGTATCAGCCCGGCGAGCGCCTGGCCATCCAGCCGGATATCTACCAGCAGGGCAAGAGCACGGCCTATGGCTATACGATCCCCGGCGGCCTGATCCAGTTTCATCTGCTCGGCCCGGAAGTGCTCGCCGCCGACGACGGCGCGTATGTCCTGCCGGTTGGGGAGCGGCTTGGCTATGCCGAGGCTGCGTTGACCGAGCCGTGGGCGTGCGTGGAAGGCGCCTATCGCCAGCGCCGCCGCCTGACGCCCAAGGATGGCGGGGTGATGTGGATCGTCGGGCGACCGGGCGACACCGCGACGTATCAGTTCTCAGAAGGGTTAGCTGCGCCTGCGACGATCGTGCTGACCGACGTACCTGAACACCTACGGGCGCTGATCGAACGCAGCGCACTGGGGCGTATCGTCGAGCGAAACAGTCTCACGCCGGCCGACTATCCGGCTTTGAAGGATGAGCTTACGCGAGGGCAGGGCTTCGACGATATCGTTGTGCTCGACCCCCGCTCGGCCGAAGCGGTCGGCGCGGCAGCCAAGCTGATCGCCCGGCGTGGGACGTTCAACCTGGTCGGGCGCGTGCCGCTGGATGGTCTGCCGCAGATCGACGTGGGCCGCATCCATTACGATTACACGGCCTACCTGGGCAACCCCGGGCCGGATATCGCCGCATCGTATGGCGAGGCCCACAATCGCAGCGAGTTGCGAGCGGGCGGCGTGACGCTGTTTGTCGGCGCGGGCGGGCCGATGGGCCAGATGCACATCCAGCGGGCAATCGAGCTGCCAGGCGGGCCGAAGACACTGATCGCCACCGACGTGAACGACGAGCGGTTGGCGGTGCTGTGGCGGCAATTCGCGTCGCTGGCCGAGGAGCACGGCAAGCGCTTGATTCTGGTCAATCCGCAGCAGGCCGGTGTATCGCTCCGCGATCTGGTCCTGCTCGAGACCGACGGCGCTGGAGCGGATGATGTGATCGTGAGCGTGCCGTCGGCCGCGCTGATGGCCGATGCGGCAGCGCTGATGGCCCCCAATGGCATGCTGGTCTTGTTCGCGGGTGTGCCCAATGGCACGCTGGCGCCGCTGAATCTGAGCGATGTGTACCTGCACAATGCGCAGTTTACCGGCACCTCCGGCTCGGCGCTCGACGACCAGGCGGCGGTGATCCGCAAGACGATCGCTCGCGAGCTTACACCGAATCGCTCGGTCGCCGCGATCGGCGGCATCGAGGCCGCGCGAGATGGCGTCCGCGCGATGATGGAGGGCCGCTATCCGGGGAAAATCGTGATCTTTCCGCAGATCAGCGGGCTGCCGCTGATGAGCCTGGCCGAGCTCAAGGCAGAGTATCCCGACGTGGCGGCCAAACTTGGCCCCAACGATGTATGGACTCCTGCCGCGGAACAGGCGCTGATCGAGCGGTTCTGGCGACCATGATCTACACTGTTACGCTGAACCCGGCGCTTGACCGTGAGCTCACAATTCCAGCGCTCGCCTTTGGCGACGTGCTGCGCGCCACCGCGGCGCGGGTCGACTGTGGCGGGAAAGGCTTCAACGTCTCGCGTATGCTGGTGGCGCTGGGCGCGGTCAACGTGGCGCTTGGCTTCGCGGGCGGGCATACTGGGGCCACGCTGCGCGATGGACTGTCCGAGCTGGGGGTCGAGACCGATTTTGTGTGGATCGCCGGTGAAACACGCACCAACGTCAGCATCGTCATAGCCGGCGATGGCCGCCACATCAAAGTGAACGAGGCTGGGCCGAGCATCACGTCCGATGAGCAGGCCGCGCTCATCGATCGAGTGCGCCAGCGCGCGCGGCGCGATGACTGGTGGGTGCTGGCGGGAAGCCTGCCGCCGGGCGCCGCGCCGACGCTGTATGCCGAGCTGATCCGTGATATCCAGTCGGCCGGGGCACGCGTCGTGCTCGATACGAGCGGCGCCGCGCTGCGGCATGGCTGCGCCGCTCAGCCCTTTCTGGTCAAGCCCAATGCGGCCGAGGCCAGCGAGCTGACCGGTCAGCCCGTCGCTACGATCGACCAGGCGCTTGCGGCGGCCAGAGCAATGCAGGGCATCTCGCATGTCGTGATCTCGATGGGCGCGGCTGGCGCGCTGCTCGTCCATGCCGGGCGCGGCTGGCTGGCCACCCCGCCCACGATCCGTGAGCGCAACCCGATCGGAGCAGGTGACTCGCTCGTGGCCGGGCTGACCTGGGGCTTAAGCCAGGGATACGCGCTGCCGGAGGCGATCCGCTGGGGTGTGGCCTGCGGCGCCGACGCCGCGAGTCGATCGGGGACCGCGGTTGGAACCTACGACGATATAGCCCGCCTGGCCGAGCAGGTCGCGGTTCGGGCTGTTTCCTAATGCGCCTGTACGTGCAGCGATTAGGGATTGGCGCTTCGGAATTGGGCGCCTGAATCTCCTAATCGCTCATCCCCAG
>DATFXE010000684.1:0-3048 GCA_035258585.1 Roseiflexaceae bacterium
CGAGGCGTTGGGAACGTGAACCGCCACAGCGGATCATCGATCGGCAATATATCACCGTTGCGCCATAGAATGTCCATGCGCCATCGATGTCGGGCCGGGCGTATCTATGCGCCATCGATGTCGGGCCGGGGGTGTCAATGCGCCATCGATGTCGGGCCGGGGGTGTCAATGCGCCATCAATGTAGGGGCGAAGCAGTTGCACCTATCGAGAGAGCCAGTCTCTCGATAGGTGCAACTGCTTCGCCCCTACGGCGGTCGATGCGACGACGGCGCCGGCCGAGGGCGCATGGCCATCGATGCGACGACGGCGCCGCCCCATGGCGCATTGCGGTCGATGTGCGCACCATCGATGGCATCGCAACCACACCCCGAACGAACAAGGACGGAAGACACAACGACGATCACTCGTCCTGCGTCATCCGTCCTTCGTCTCAAAGGCTAGTGACCGTACCCCCGATTCTGTCTTTGTGCCGCCATCTCTCTCCGCGCCAAAGGCGCAGGCCGCTCCTGGTCTGGCGGGCGTTACCCGCCATCGCCGTCGCGGCGGCGATGCGAGCGAGCGCGGTGGTGCGAACGCCTTGCAGCTCCCACCGTGTAGCCCGCCCCACGCACCTTGCTCCCCATCGGCCAGCGCAGTCGCCTAGCCGCCGGCATCGCTGCCGACGCTGGTGCGCTCTTGCCGCACCCTTTCACCCATTACTAGAGGCTGGGGACTGGAGGCTGGAGGCTAGTCAGCCAGTCTCCAGTCTCCAGTCTCCAGTCTCCAGCTGGTCTGCTCTCTGTTGCCGTCTTGCGTCGCAGCGGCATTTCTGCCGCCGCGCCCCCGCTTGCTGTTTCGCGGGGTAGCCTTCCCTCCAAGCGTAGAGCGTAGAGCGTAGAACTGTTCTACGTTCGGCGCTTTGCGCTCTACGCTTGGACGGCCGGGGAGTCGGGAAGTTCCTCTGGAGATTCGCCCCAGCGGCGGCTCGTCACCAGCCATCCACGCCAAATTATACCATAGCGGCCAGCATAACGCATCGAAACTGTGATTACCTAGTAACGCAATATCGCTAGACTCAGCCCGGATGCCGGCTTATACTCGCTGAGGATAACCGGGCGCAACACCACGGTGGCGCTCAGCACTACCAACAGAAAGGACATCGCCACAATGCGTTATCGCCTCCTCCTACCACTCTGCCTGATAGTGATGCTGGTCATCAGCACCGGCAGCCTGTATGCTCAGGGGCTGGCAGCCACCATTAGCACTGTCTTCGTGCCGCTCATGCTGAAGGTGGGGGGCACCTCTAACGGCGTTGGAGCTATCCGTGCTGGCCAGGCAACCTACTACAAGGAGGCCGACGGAGGCGGAAACTGTTCGTTCGACCCAACCCCACAGGACCTGATGGTTGGCGCGATGAACCAGACCGATTACGCCAACGCCGCGATTTGCGGCGCTTATGTCGAGCTGACCGGTCCGAACGGGACGATCGTCATTCGAATCGTGGATCGCTGCCCCGAGTGCCCGGTCGGCAATATCGACCTGAGCCCGCTGGCGTTCTCCAAAATCGCCGAGCTGATCAAAGGCCGAGTGCCGATCACCTGGCGGATCATCAGCCCGGATATCAGCGGGCCGATTCGCTACCGTTTCAAAGAGGGCAGCAGCCGATGGTGGACGGCGGTGCAGATTCGCAACCACCGCAACCCGATCGCCAAGCTGGAGTTCCGCGACACAAATGGCCAATTCGTGACCATGGAACGCCAGGAATGGAACTATTTTCTGCCGCCGGGCTCGAATCAGGGGCTTGGACCGGGGCCATACACCTTCCGGGTAACTGACAGCTATGGCAATGTGCTGACCGACACCGGAATCGCGCTAAAGGTAGCCGAGGAGGTCGCAGGTAGCGGGCAGTTCCCCAAGATGCCTTGATTCGGGTGAGATGGAACGTTACTGATATGTGCATTGATTTGGCATATTTGGTGGGGGTGCGGGGGCGGCTACGCCGCTCCCGCACCCCCACCACTGGGGAGGTCTGGAGGGGCCTGCGGCCCCTCCAGACCTCCCCAGAAAGAAAATTCCGTGGCTATGTACAGATCAGTAGCAGTAGGCACTCGGCAGGCTGTAACTGCCAACTGCCGACTGTCTACTGCTTACTGCTTACGGCAGGCTCTGCTTCAGCCACAGGCAGCGCAATGCTGATTGTCGTCCCATGGCCCGGCTCACTCTCGGCCCAAACCGAGCCGCCGTGCGCCACGACGATCTGGCGCGTGATCGCCAGGCCCAGCCCGGCACCGCCACTGCCGCGCGCCCGCGAGCGATCGGCGCGGTAGAAGCGATCGAAGACGTGCGGCAGGTCTTCGGCGGAGATACCCTGGCCGGTGTCGCTGACTTTGAGAGTGACGAAGGACCAAGGACCAAGGACCAAAGGCCGCAATGCGCTGCCTTCGTCTTTGGTCTTTGGTTTTTGGTCTTGTGCCTCTTGAGCCGCACAGAGAGTGATCTTGCCGCCCTCCGGCGTATAGCGCAGCGCGTTGGCTACCAGGTTCGCCAGCACCTGAGCCATGCGCTGCGGGTCGGCGTCGATCGGCGGCAGGTCGCCAGCGGCCTGGACTTCGAGCGCGACGCCCTGCGCCTCGGCCTGGCCGGCAAACGCCGCGCGTGTGCTTTCCAGCAGCTCGAGCGGGTCGAGCGACTCGCGATACAGCGGCAGCTGGCCGGCCTCGGCCAGCGCCAGCAGGCGCAGATCCTCGATCAACCGCTCCAGCAGCGCCGTCTCGCCCAGCAGGCGATCGACCTCCTCGGGCGTCGGGCTGTAGACGCCGTCCTGCAAGCCCTCCAGCCGGCCCTTGATAATTGTGAGCGGGGTGCGCAGCTCGTGCGCGATATCGGCCGTCATCTGGCGGCGTTGCTTGTCGGCCTGCGCCAAAGAGCGCGCCATGGCGTTGAACGCCTGGGTCAGCTCGTCCACTTCGCGGATGGGCGCGCGCCGAACCTGCACGTCGAGCTGGCCGCCGGCGAGCTGCTGCGCAGCCCGCGTGACGTCGCGCAGCGGGCGGCTGAGGCGCTGGGCA
>DATFXE010000685.1:0-4702 GCA_035258585.1 Roseiflexaceae bacterium
ATCGCGTCGGGCCGGAAGGCGCGCGTATTCAGCGGCCGGCCCTGATGATCGGGCAGTGCTTCGAGCTTGGCGGCGATCTCGTCGCGCACCTTCACGTAGTCGGCGGGGGGGATGACGCCGTTCGGCTCGCGACCCTGGACATTCAGGAACAGCCGGCCGTAGTAGCCGCCAGAACCCCAGGCGCGCGTGCGCGACCAATCGACCTGGCAGCGCTCCAGCGGCACCAGCCCAGAGGGATACTCGTGCAGCACGAGGTAGCCTTCCTTGATCAGCCACTCGTTCAGGCACACGCCGCCGAGCATGACCTTGCCGCCGTGATCGGATACAATCAACACGATCGTGTCGTCGTCTACCAGCTTCAGCAGCTGGGCCACCTGGCCGTCGATATAGTGGTAGTATTCGCGAATGGCATTGGCGAATGGGCTGCCGGGCTGATGCTTCGGGTGGCGCGGGTCCATCTCTTTCCAGAAACCATGGTGGATGCGGTCGACGCCCATGTCGACGGTCATGAAGAAGTCGTAGCGCTCGCGCGCGAGCAAGCGCCGGCAGACCTCGAAGTGCTGGTCGGCCATGCGGTAGATGTCGCGCAGGATGGCGGCCTTGTCCTCTGAGCGGAAGTTCGGCACGTCGACCAGGAACTCGCCCTCGATCCAGCCGGCGATCTCGTCCCTAAGCGTGGGCGGGTAGGTGTACTGGCTGCGCGCGCTGGGCGTCAGGAAGCAGCTGACCAGCTCGCCGTTGACCGGCGCCACCGGGTAGGTCTGCGGCACGCCGATCACGCCGACGCGCTTGCCGGCCTGGCCCAGCAGATCCCACAGGCGCGGCACATCCAGCGAGCGGGCCGTGGCGGTTATCATGTTGTTGTAGCTATGGTCGGCGCGGTTGCGAAAGCCGTACACGCCGAGCTGGCCGGGATCGCGGCTGCTCATCATACAGGCCCAGGCCGGCACGGTGATCGCCGGCACGCAGCTCTCCATCCGCGCGTAGACGCCCCGCTCCATCAAGCGGCTGAGCGTCGGCAGCTCGGCCCGCCACTCATCAAAGAGCAGCTCCGGCGCGGCGCAGTCCAGACCAATGATCAGCAGGCGCCGACTGGAGGCTGGAGGCTGGAGGCTGGAGGCTGGAGGCTGCGGATTCGAGGCCGGAACTCCGCCACTAGCCTCCAATCCCAAGTCTCTAGCCTCACGGTAGGCCTCGGTCAGAATCGCGGCGACCTCGGGCCGGCTGATCTCGGGCGGGGGCAGCTCGCCGCGGCTGAGCAGCTCGCGCACCATCGTGCCGCTAAGCGTGAAATGATGCTCGGGGCCATGCGGGCAGGTCTTGGCCGAGACGATTGCGCCGCAGGAGCGGCAGTAGAAGGTATGCTCGAAGAACAGCGGCGTGATGCCCAGCTCGTGCGGCGCGAACTCGTCGAAGATCAGCTGCGAGTCGTACGTGCCATAGTAGTTGCCCACGCCGGCGTGATCGCGCCCGACGATGAAGTGGGTGCAGCCGTAGTTCTTACGGGCCAGCGCGTGGAAGATCGCCTCGCGCGGGCCGGCGTAGCGCATCGCGGCCGGGTAGACCGCCAGCATTGTGCGTTCGGGCGGGTAGTAGTCGCGCAGCAGCGCCTGGTAGGAGCGCATGCGCACGTCGGCCGGGATATCGTCGCTCTTGGTCTCGCCTATTAGCGGATGGACCAGCAGGCCGTCGACGATCTCCAGCGCGGCCTTCTGGATGTACTCGTGGGCGCGGTGGATCGGATTGCGCGTCTGAAACCCGACGATCCGCCGCCAGCCGCGCCCGGCGAACAGCTTGCGCATCTCGGCCGGGCTGATCCGAAATTCGCCGAAGGGTGGGTTCAGCGGCCCGTCGATCAGCCAGACCTCGCCGCCGAGGTAGTAATCGCCCTGGCCATACAGCCGCGCCACGCCGGGGTGTTTGCCCTCGGTGGTACGGAAGACCTTTTCGGCCTCGCGCTGCTTGTCGTAGGGAAAAATGTCGGACAGCTCGATCAGCCCGACCAGGCGACCCGCGCCGTCATACAGGGCCAGCTCCTGGCCGACATGCAAGGCACGGGCCTGCTCGGCGCCGATGGGCAGCGTGATCGGCATGCTCCAGACCAGGCCACTCGGCAGGTACATATCCTCGACCACGCTGTTGTAGGCGGCCTGATCCATGAAGCTGGTTAGCGGGCTGAAGGCGCCACTGGCGATCAGCTCCAGATCGGAAAGGGCGATCGCGTCCAGCGTCAGCCGCGCCAGGGCCGGGGCGCGATCGATAGCCGCCTCACGCAGCGTGCCGCGTAGGGTGCGATCCACCAGCGTGCCGCCGTGCGGGGCAATATGTTGGAAAGGTCGTGGCATGTCTCAGGTTGCTCCATCGATATGACTTCAACGGATTGAGCGGATTGGGAACGGATATAACGGAATCGTCGATTTCCACCGTATGACAGGTTCGCCGCAGAATCAGTGTTTTTCATGGTAGGGACACGATATATCGTGTCCCTACCAGGAAACCGTGGTAAACCAATGTACGGCGTCGCTGAAACCTTGTCATTCTCAATGAACACGATATTTGCTTCGGGTGGACCAACATATCAAAAACGGCACATTCTACCACATTGCGATCCCCAGTCGCCGCGCCCACTATCGTCAATTCTGCGCGCGCCGCCGGATCGCGGCGAATAGATGGCCGCGCTGGCCATTCGACATCCGCGCATCGAGCTGATAGCACAGCCGGGTGGCGCGGGCCGCCAGCGCTGGCACGGCCCGGCCGAGCACATGCAGCGGCGCAAACCCGAACCGCAGCAGCGGTTCGTTCCAATAGAAATAATCCAGTCTCCAGCGATCGGGATCGGGTATGAGCGCCTTGAGCGCGGCGGCTGTATAGCCGTTGCGCACATGTCCAAAGATGCGGTTGGTGTAGGGCGTGAGCGTGGCCGGAAACATGCGATAGCCGAGCGCAGGCGTACTGATCCAGATCGTGCCGTGCGGTGAAAGTGCGCCCAGCATCTCGCGCATCACCGCGCGGTCGTCCTCGATATGCTCAAGCACGTCGAAGCACAGGATCGAGTCGAAGCCGCCAGCGACGATCGGCAGGCGGCGGGCGTCGGCGCGCACTATCTCGACGCCGCCCTGCGACCGCGCGCGCGGCGCCATATCCACGCCCACGCGCAGGCTGGCCGCGCCGCGCCCCAGAAAATTCGCGTCGTCGCAGCCCACATCCAGGATGCGCGGGCCGCTCAGGTCGACTCCCAGACGCCGGCTGGCTACGAGCCAACGGTAATAGGAGGCAAAGTACTGATGGTCGCTCATTCGCGGCTTGCCGGCCGCGTCATTTGATGGCAATGAAGGTCCTCCATTTATTAGTCAGATAGGGCTTGGGAAGCTTATCGGTAGCATTCGGGACCCGGTAGACTTCACGAAAGCCCGCGCTTTTCAGCAACACCGGCACAGCAGCCTCCGAGGGAATAAGTGCGAAGCTGTTGGCATGACTCTGATTATGATAGTAGGAAACATCATCCTCCTGCAATCGAAGCAATGGCAATTGCAGATTCGATAATGCCGTATCAACAACCGCAAATTTGCCAGTCACATCATACAACCGTTCAAGCGCTTCCTTTGGCTTATCCAGATGATATAAAATGCCAATAAAAAGGGTGATATCGAACGTATCTAATAACTTGTTGGACATGTCATACGCATTCATCACCTGATAGTCCACATTCTTCAAATCGATGAGTCGTGAGACGAATTGCGCCTGTTCGATATTTTTCGGGCTGGCATCGATGCCAAGCACATTGTTCGCTCCAGCTCGGCTCGCTTGAATAGACCAGAATCCGGCATTGCACCCAATATCCAGCACCTTGTTACCAGCAAGCGAGCCTCCCGTCATCGATAAAAGAGCAGCAAAGACGTGGGCATACCTACGATAGTGCCGATCCCGAACCTCATCAACTTTCTGAAGATCATACGGTACATGCATTCCACCAAACTCAAAAGGATAGAACCACTCGTAGCATCCAAAGCTCTTCTCAGCCTCCTCCTGAGAGATACCCACACCAGGTGCAATTGGAAAGGAGTCTGAGAAGTAAGCGATCGCGCGCTCGATTATCGCTCCTGAAGGCAAAGGTAGAAATGGGCAATCTACTTTCTGAGACCTTACTATATCCAGTCCGAAAGCATTGAAAACCGATTTTACCATTCGCTCGACGGTTTCCATAGAGACCCTCCTAAGTAGTTACGCAGGGCATATCGAAGGGCGGTATTTCGGATACTGATTTGTGGATTGATTTGGCATATTTGGTGGGGTGCGGGGGCGACGCCGGGTACCCTCTGGGGAGGTCTGGAGGGGGCACCCAGAGGGTACCCGGGCCCCTCCAGACCTCCCCAGAAAGAATATTCCGTGTCTATGTACGGATCAGTAGCTGTGCTCCCGTGGTGGGAGTCCACCACAACAAGACACTCGCGATTAGCGATAGCTCTTCAACCAATCTTTAGCCAGCCGATCCCATCGGTACGCCTCGGCGCGCCGGCGCGCCCCAGCCGCCAGCTGCAATCGCAGCGTGTCATTCGTCAGCAGCGCGGCGATCCCCTCGGCCAGCGCGTGTGCGTCGCCCGGCCGCGCCAGCACGCCGGCACCCGGTGTTAGCATTTCGGCGCGGTCGCCGACATCGCCGGTGACGACCGGCACACCCGAGGCCAGGCTCTCGACGATCTTC
>DATFXE010000686.1:0-2443 GCA_035258585.1 Roseiflexaceae bacterium
AGCAGCACCAGTCCCAGCGCCCCTATACCAGCGGTCGCGTAGTACCAGTTGCGCGCCGCACTCGCCGCCGCGCTGACCACCTCACGCTCGCTGCGCCGGCTGATATGGCAGCTGTTCGCACCCGCTGAAGCCTGGAGTTAGTTCGTCGATGACCGACCGGACCACAGAGCCTACCAACCCGAACGGCATGCCTCCAGCCGATGGACGCAGCCTGCTGTTGGCGCGCATGGCGGCCGAGCGCGCCGCGCTGCTGTGGGAATTGGTAGGGCTGGACGAGGCCACGCTGACACGATGGCCGGTGTTCGAGGACTACAGCGCCAAGGATCTGCTGGCGCATATCGCCGCCTGGGATGAGCTGTTCGCCGAGCGCACCGAGCTGATTCTCGAGGGTCGGGCCAGCGCGATCGCGAGCGTCGAGCTGTCGCGCAACGATGTGCTGCACGAGCAGCGCCACGATTGGTCGCTGGATCAGGCTGTCGCGGCCTTCGTCGAAGCCCGAAAAACCTTTCTCACGGCGATCGATCGCTGCGACGATGAGGCGCTGCTGCGTGTGCGTCGCTTCTCATGGGGCCGGCGCTCGATTCGCGTCTGGGCCAACTGGCGGCACAGGCACGACGCAGCTCACATGCGCGATCTCGTGCGCTGGCGCAAACGCGAGCAAGCGGCGCGCGATGTTGGCCCAAAATCATTGCTGCTGGCGGCCCTCGAGGCTGGGCGCGACGAGTTGCTCTGCTGTGCGGCGCTGGTGCCCTCCGCCGAGCACGCGGCCCGGCCGGTATGCGGCGATTGGACGCTAAAAGACCTGCTTGGCCATATCGCCGATTGGGAAGCGTTCTGCGTAGAAGGGCTGCGGCTGATGGCCGCCGGTCGCTCGCCGGATCTGGGCTGGACCGGCGAACTGGAGGAGTGGAACCAGGAACACTTTGCGACCCGCCGTGGCCAGCTGTGGGAGCACATCTGGGCCGATCTGCACGCCGCTCGCGAGGAGCTGCTGGCGATCCTGGGCGCGCTGAGTCAGCCTGAGCTGACACGCGCTTTTCCCAGCCCGCGGATCGTGCAGCCCGAGGCTAGCCCGTACACCTGGTTGCTGGCCTGGCTGGAACACGACCGCGAGCATGCCGCGCACATCCGCGCCGCGCTGGGCTTGCCCTGGCCGAAGCGGCTGCTACGATTCGCCACTAGCTATTGATATCATTGATAGGACTTACGCAGTGTCCCTCTCAAACGCCTTTTCGCCTGCCCCCTTCGACCAGCCCTTCGACCCTTCGACAGGCTCAGGGGAGCCTCAGGGGGGACCAAGCTCAGCGGGGGCCAGGCTCAGGGGAGCCTCAGGGCGTGGCTTCGGCAAGCTCAGGATGCTCGGCAACTAAGTCCTGTCATTGACACGCGATGGCGCAAAGCTTGCAGAAGGAGCATACAATGAGACTCGACGCCGCGCTGACGGTCGACGCCAGCCACCTGCGTGATGTCGCGCGGATCGCCCAGGCCGCCGAGGCGGTCGGCTTTGGCGCGCTCTGGACACCCGAGACGCAGCACAACGGCTTCTTCCCGCTGCTGATCGCGGCCGAGCATACGCAGAAGATCGCGCTTGGCACGGCGGTGTCGATCGCGTTCCCGCGCAGCCCGATGGTGATGGCGCAGAATGCCTGGGATGTGCAGGCGCTTTCGGGCGGGCGTTTCATCCTGGGCCTGGGCACGCAGGTCAAGGCGCATATTGAGCGGCGCTACAGCACACCTTGGGATGCGCCCGTAGCACGGCTGCGCGACTACATCGGCGCGCTGCGTGCGATCTGGTTGGCCTGGCAGACCGGCGGCAAGCTCAGCTACCAGGGCCAGTTCTATCAGCACACGCTGATGACGCCGTTCTTCAACCCTGGGCCGATCGCCGACCCGAATATCCCGATCTATATCGCCGGCGTGAACGAAGGGTTGGCCCGTCTGGCCGGCGAGGCCTGTGATGGCTTCCACGTCCACCCGTTCCACAGCGTCAAGTATGTGAACGAAGTGGTGCGCCCCCAAATTGCGGCCGGCGCCGAGCGCGCGGGCCGCGGCCTGGCCGATATCACGCTGGTCAGCAGCGTCTTCGCGATCACTGGCCCAAACCAGGCGGCGAGCGAGGCCACGCGGGCCATAGCGCGCGAGCAGATCGCCTTCTACGCTTCGACGCCGACCTACCGGGTGGTGCTGGAGTGCCACGGCTGGCAGGATGTCGGCGAGCAGCTCTCACGCTTGGCCGCGGCCAAGCGCTGGGGCGAGATGGGCGCGCTGATCACCGACGAGATGATGAATGTGTTTGCCGTTGAAGCGCCGCTCGACCGGATCGGCACGGCGCTGCGGCAGCGCTACGAGGGCGTGCTCGACCGCGTGTTCAGCTACTTGCCCTACGTGCCCGGCCAGCTTGATGGCGCGTGGCGCGAGATTGTGGCGGCCGTGCGGTCGTGAG
>DATFXE010000687.1:0-2129 GCA_035258585.1 Roseiflexaceae bacterium
GCATGCCGAACACATCGCGCAGCGGAACGATGTCGCTCAAAGCCTGGTGGCTGTACTCCGATTCGCTGAGCACCATACCGGCCACAAACGCGCCAAAAGCGAACGACAGCCCGAACAGGTAGGTGGCGTAGCCAATGCCGAGCCCCAGCGCCATGACTGTAATGATGAATAGCTCGCGCGAGTTCCAGCGCGCGACCCGTTTGAGCAGAAACGGGATCAGGCGCGTGCCGCCATAGATCATCGCCAGCAGGAAGGCGATCGCACGCAGTACCGCCAGGCCCAGACTCGGTAAGCTCTGATCCAGATGATTCAGCTCGGGCAGAACCAGCATTAGCGGGACCACCGCGAGATCCTGGACGATCAGCATGCCGATCATGATCCGGCTGGGCAGGCTGCCCAGCATGCCCTGCGCCATCAGCGTCTTGAGGATGACCATTGTGCTGGAGAGTGAAATCAGCGCCCCGAACCAGATCGATGTGTAAGAAGACCAGCCCAGCAGCCGGCCGATGCCATAGCCCACCGCAATCGTTAGGATCATCTGGATGGGCGTGCCGAGAAACGCGATCTGGCGCACCCGCTGGAGCTTGCCGAAGTTGAACTCTAAGCCCAGCGCGAATAGCAGCAGCGCAACGCCGATCTCGGCCAGGAGCTCGATATCGTGAATCTGGGTGACGGTCACGCCGCCCGTGTACGGCCCAACCAACACTCCGGCGACGATATAGCCCAATATCAGCGGCTGATTTAAGCGCTGGGCCAGGAAGCCGCCCAGCAGGGCGGCCACAAGAATAATCGCAATATCCGCGGCAATTCCCATCCTATCCTCCCTTACTATGCTCGAAATACGCTCGCCGAGATCTTCCGTTTTCGCTTCCGCCATGATATGCTGTAGGCGTCACCTCAGGCGACGGCCAACTGTCGAAGCTGAAGCCGGCCGAACGAATGCTTTTCGCGTAATGGAGCGCGCCATGAGCTACATTATCTGGCCCATGATCGGGGCTGTGATTGCCGTCGTCGTCGGTGCTGGTCCGCGCCGGCGCGCATATCGTCCGAACGCTAACTCGGCGATCTTCGCCGGCGCATTTGGGGCGCTGGTGGGCGGCGCGATCGCGGATGGGATTCCGCATGCGCTGGCGGGCGAACTGACCTTTCCCAGCCTGGTCGGCGCGGTGATTGGCGCGCTGATCTTCTGCTGGGCCGTGCGCGATCGAGCTTCCGATACCGAACAATGACCAGTTAAGAGTTCAAAGTTAAGAGTTTAGGAGTTACGCGGTTGGGAGGTTTGGAGGGCTTTGCCCTCCAAAGAACCCCTTTCTTTTTCCACCCACCTGTGGCGGCAATGCCGCCACAGGTGGGTGGAAAAAGAAGGTTCTCGGGGGCCTGCGGCCCCGGGTACCCTCTGGGTGACCCCCGCTAAAACGCCAACTGCGTAAGTCCTAGACTTACGAGATAGCAGATTGCATAACTCTCAACTCTAGTGATCCAGGTGATACGGAACGCTCGTCACGACTCTGCCCTTGGTGAACAGCAGCGTCGCCTTGATCAGTAGCGCGGTCTGGTTGTGCAGCAGGTGCTGCCACCACTTCGAGGGGATGAACTCGGGCAGAATCACTGTCAGCACGTCGTCGTCGTACTGCTTATCCAGCTCGTCGATATAGATCATGAGCGGCCGCACCAGCGACCGATACGGTGATGGCAGCACCACCAGCGGGATACCGCTGCCCCACTGCTTCCACTTCTCTTGCAGCTTGGCGGTCGTCTCGGAATCCATATCGACGTATACCGCAGTAACATTGTCCGGCGCGAGCGACAGCCCGTACTGGAGGGCCGGTATGACGCCACGATGCACGCCGCTGATCAACACGACCGCGGTATGCCGGCGCACCGCCTTGGGCGGCGACGCGTCGGCCAGCGACAGCTGCTTGGCGACCTCGTCGTAATGCCAGTGGATGGCGCGCAGGACCACCACCATAATTGGTATCAGTAGCAGCACCGCCCAGGCGCCCTCCAGGAACTTGGTCGACGCGATGACCACCAGCACCAGCCCTGTGACAGTCGCCCCGATCAGATTGATCGCCGCATTGCGCTGCCAGCCGGGAGTCTTGAGACGCCGCCAGCGCTGGACCATGCCA
>DATFXE010000688.1:0-2137 GCA_035258585.1 Roseiflexaceae bacterium
ATAACGGTACGACAGGCACGCATATCGATGCCTTTGTGGAGGGCCGGTGCGCCGCTCATCCATATCCACCGCCCGGCAACGGTGGTTTACATAATCCGTCGGATTTAAGCTTCGGCCCAGATGGCAACCTGTATGTCTTAAGCGAAGGATCGAACGCTGTCCTGCGCTACAATGGCGCCACGGGCGATTTTGTCGATACGTTCGTTCCATCGGGTCGCGGCGGGCTGAACGCTCCATCCAGCCTGCTCTTTCATACCGGCTCGGCTAAGAAGCAGGGTTTGCCCGCGCTGGTGACTGTGACGCAGCGGGCGAGCCCGAACGTGGCCGTGCGCCACGGCGGCACCCTAACCTACTCGATCATCGCCACCAATCGCGATAAAGGCTCGGCGACGAATGTGACGATTACCCTGCCGTTCGATCCGCAGCTGTTCAAAGTTTTGGATGCACAATTCAGCCGCCCGAACGCATGGGTCAGCGAGGCAAACAAGGACACGCTGGTCATCCAGACCGGGCAGATCGGAAGCGGCGATGTTGTGACCGCGACCGTGCGCATGGTCGTTCTACCGGCCGCCACCAAAAACACGCGGCTTGCACAGCGGCTGACATATCGCTGGCAGGATGCTCGCGGCGGTGGGCAGGGGCGCGGCAATGCGCCGATCGTCGTTGTAGCCGACGGCGATAGCACCCAATCGCTCTACTCGCTCGGGGTGGCACCGAGCAGCGCGGCAGCTGGCAGCACATTGGTCTTTCAGGGCGATATGTTTGTGCCGGGCGAGCCGGTGGCGCTGTGGTACAACACGCCAGATGGGCGCAGCGTGGCGCTAGGACGCATGACTGCGGGTGGCGAGGGCGTCATTCGGCGTCCGTTCGACACCGCTGGCCTAAGAGCTGGGTATTATTCAATGGTGGCCTACGGCCTGTGGAGCGAGTTCACGGCCACAGCTCCATTCGAGGTACGTTAATATATGATGCGATTCGTATCGCAAGCTTGCTGGGAGGCCAACTATGATTCTGCTGCTCGATAACTACGACTCGTTCACGTACAACCTGTTTCAGTATCTCAGCGAGCTGGGCGCCGATGTGCTGGTCAAGCGCAACGATGAGCTTTCGGTGGGCGACGTGGCGGCGCTGGCACCCGAGAAGATCGTGATCTCGCCGGGGCCGTGTACGCCGAATGAGGCCGGCATCAGCGTCGCGCTGATCCGCGAGCTGGGCGGTCAGGTCCCGATCCTGGGCGTCTGCCTGGGCCATCAGGCGATCGGCGCCGCCTATGGCGGCGCGGTGGTGCGCGCGCCGCAGGTGATGCACGGCAAGCTCTCGGCCATTCACCATGGCGGCGCCGGTGTGTTCGCCGGCCTGCCCGAGCCTTTCCAGGCTACGCGCTATCACTCGCTGATCGTCCGGCGCGACGACCTGCCCGACAGCCTGGAGGTGACCGCTTGGACCGAGGATGGGCTGATCATGGGGCTGCGCCATCGCGATCACCCGGTCGAGGGCGTGCAGTTTCACCCCGAGTCAATCATGACCGAGGCGGGCAAGGCGCTGCTGCGGAATTTTCTGGGTGAATGACAGGGACGGAAGACCAAAGACCAAGGACGAAAGACGAAAGGCATTTACTCGTCTTTGGTCCTTGGTCCTTAGTCCTTGGTCCTTGGGGAGGAGCAATTGGACCTTCTCGACGCGATCAATCACTATCACGGCTTGCTGGACGAAGATGTCGCGCGGGACACCTTCGAGCGGCTGGAGGCGGCGATACGCGCGCGCGGCATGTTGGTAGGCAAAGCGCGCGATCGGCTGATCTGCTCGGTGCTGCGGCCGCGCCTGCTGACCCAGGCCCAGCTTGATACGGTCGAGCGGGCCGCGGCGCTAGTGGGGCGCGCGATTCGCAAGGTCGGCGCTGCGGCGCTTGAGGAACCGGCGCTGCTCAAACCATATGCGCTCACGCCGGCGGAGCAGGCGCTCCTGGCGATCGATCCCGGCTATGTGGGCGCGTCGGCGTTCGGCCGGCTCGACGGGTTTCTGGCCGCGGATGGCAGCGCGTGCTGGTTCGTCGAGTCGAACCTCGAGTCGCCCGCCGGAATCGGCTATGACGAAGCCATGGTCGAGGTGTTCGACCAGCTCGAGATCATGCGCGAAT
>DATFXE010000689.1:0-5618 GCA_035258585.1 Roseiflexaceae bacterium
ATCGACGAAATCCGTCCGGGGGCCGCTGTGATGCCCGCGCCCCGCCATATCGTCGAGCACTCCGCCGCCGCGCATGATGAAGGGCCGATCGTCGCCCTGGGCGTGGCCGGGCCGCTCGGCGAACAGCAGCGGCGTGGCGGCCAGGTGCAGCAGGCTCAGCAGCTTGGACTCCTGCCCTAGCTCGCCCTGGATGGTCAGGTGATGCGGCAAAATAGCTTCACGGGGTGGCAGCCCCAGCGCGATCAGCGCATCGATCAGGCGCCCAGCCACGGCATAGGAGCGCGCCGGCGGCAGGCGTAGCAGCCATGTGCCCAGCGACGCCGAGTAGCCACCGTCCATCCCCAGCCGCCGAGCCGTCGCGGCGAGCAGCCGCGCCAGCGTACCATTGGCTACAACCGGCAGGTAGATCTTGCCGCCGACCGGCGGCAGCAGCATGTGGCGCTGCTCATCCTGATATGCCTGCCGCGCCAGTTCGCCAAGCGCTTCCAACAGCTCACGCTCGGCCAGATCCGGCAGATCGCGCAGCAGCAAATAGGCCTCGACACGCAGCAGCGCCTGGGCCGCCGGTGAGAGCGGCAGCAGCGGCATCGGCAGGCCGGCGAGGCGGTGGCTGATCGCGGGGTCGAGCAAGCCGTCCTGCGAGTTATGCCTGGGTGAGGGGCTGAGGGAGTGGCGGGGCGAAAGCGTGATCGCCGGCTCGCCGGCTCGCCCGCTCGTCCCGCGCGCTTTCACCAGCCGCTGCTCGACGCGATCCAGCAGGCCGGCCGCCTGCGACAGGCGCTGCCAGAGCGCCAGGAGCGTGCCGAGACCGAGCGCCAGCGCCGCCAGACGCTGCCAGACTGTCGCGGTGGCCAGGATGGTTGGCAGGAACAGCGCCATGCTGCCACCCGTAACCAGCGCCGAAGGGAGTATAAGTGGTGCGGCTGCTGCGGGGTTGGGGTGCTCGCCGGCCGGTGCGAGGTTGAGATAAAGACTGACGTCACGATCGATCATTAGGGTGCGCTCCAGAATCGGCCGCAGGAACAGCTCGATCTGGCCCAACAGCACCGCAGCGCCGATCCCGCCGGCCAGCAGTCCAAGCCAGCTGCGCGCCATCTGTGCCAGCGCGAAGCCGATCGGCAGCAGCAGCAGCGGCAGCAAGTAGCGCGCCGCGCGGCGCAGCAGCAAGCGTTCGCCAGCGATGCTGCCCTGCAAATGGTCGATCAGAAGATCGAAGCGCATAGGAGAACCTTAAATCCGTTGAACAATTGCCGCGTTGATCGCTTCGCGCAGGCGCAGCGCCTCCTGGCGTGCCGCCTCGGCGAAGTCGGCGCCATCGCCGGCATACAGAACGCTGCGCGAGGCGCTGATAATCGCCCGCTCGCCGCTGCTGTCGGCAGCCGCGCGCGTGGCCGCGGCTAGCTCGCCGCCCTGCGCGCCAACGCCGGGCACCAGCAGCGCCAGGTCGGGGCAGAGCGCCCGCACCTGCGCAAGCACCTGTGGGTATGTCGCGCCGACAACCAGGCCGACATTGGCATTGCCATTCCAGTCATCGCGGGCCCGGCGTGCCACTTCCATATACAGCGGTATGCCGGACGCAAGCTGCAGCTCCTGAAGCTCGGCGCTGCCGGGATTGGAAGTTTTACATAAGACAATACAGCCTTTGTCGGTGTGGCGCAGGAAGGGTGCGAGCGAGTCGCCGCCGAGATACGGGTTGAGCGTCACGGCGTCGGCGCCGAGTCGTTCGAACAGCGCCTCGGCGTACGCTTCGGCCGTCGAGCCCATGTCGCCGCGCTTGGCATCCAGAATCACCGGCACATCGCGGGGCATGTCGGCGATCAGGCGGCGCAACGTCTCGATGCCAGTGGGGCCGAGCGCTTCGAAGAAGGCGATATTTGGCTTGAACGCGCACACCAGGTCGGCGGTGGCTTCGACGATCGCCATGCAGAAGGTGTATGTCGGGTCGGCGGCGGCGCGCACCACGGTGGGCAGCTTGCGCCCGTCGGGGTCCAGGCCGACACACAGCAAGCTGCGGTTGCGGCGCCCAGCCGCCAGGAGCCTGTCGAGGAACGTCATTGCTCTATCTCCTTCAGTTGCGCGGGTATCGTAGGGGTTTGCCAGCGGATTGTCAAGTATCGGCAAGTGCTAACACTACAACGAGACTTTACTTCCGAATGGGGGTTCGGGGGCCAGAGGCCCCCGAAAAACCCTATTCGGTGGGGTGCGAGGGGCGGCTTTGCCGCCCCTCGCACCCCGACTGAGGATGGAATCTGGAGGGCGAAGCCCTCCAGACCTCCCAACTCTCGTTGTACTACTAAGAGAACGTGATCTTTTATGTGACCTAGGCGGACGTTTGCTCGTCCTCTACATTGGCACTTGGGCCGCCAATCTTGCAGGTGCGTCGACCGCCGCATTGTGGAAAACAATCCACAATCAAATCGAGACGATTGTGGAGAACATACGTTCTAAGGCTTTCTCATCTGGTACCGTTGTGTGGATAAGTGGAGAAAATGTCGAAGATATTGTGGAGAAAGGGGTTGACTTTAACCAGTTAATAATGCTATAGTAATGGCGCGTACAAATGGGGTGCCAAGCTCGCGTCCCTCTTATTGAGAGCAATCCGGGGCTTTGAGTGGCCGGCTCTCAGCCCCATCTTGTTGCTCAAAAACCGGCCGGATCTGGTGATTAATTTCACGACACGTAATGGCAAGAACAAATGATCTTGACATATCGTGTAATATGTCAATTAGGAAAAAAGAAAAAATGACCGTCCAGTTAGCAGAGACTTCGCTACAGGAGTGGGCTCAGATGCTTGAGCAACTGCTCGAGATCGCCCGCACACAGGGCTATCTCACCTACAGCGACATTCTCGAGGCGCTCCCCCAGCCAGAGCACCATGTGGCCGACGTGGATCAGCTCTACGCAGCCCTCCAGGCCGAGGGCATCCGGGTGGTTGAGACGCCGGCTGAGATCAGCGAGGCCCCGCCCTCGATCGAAGACGAACTTCTCGCGGAGCTGCCCGACCTGGCCGATATCGCGCTGGATGACCCGGTGAGGATGTACCTCCAGGAGATTGGTCAGGTTCCGCTGCTCTCGGCGGAGCAAGAAGTTACGCTCGCGAAGGCGATGGAGTGTGGCGACAATGCGCGGGCCAGCCTCGATCGTGAAGCCTACCAATCCTGGCAGGAGCGCTTCACACTGGAGCAGCAGGTCAACCGCGGCAACGACGCGCGCCAGCACTTGATCCAGGCCAACCTCCGGCTGGTCGTCTCGATCGCTAAAAAGTATACCTCCTATGGCCTGACGATGATGGACCTCGTGCAGGAGGGCAATATTGGCCTGATGCGTGCTGTCGAGAAGTTCGACTACACCAAGGGGCATAAGTTTTCCACGTATGCGACCTGGTGGATCCGCCAGGCCATCACCCGCGCGATCGCCGACCAGAGCCGCACCATCCGCCTGCCCGTCCACATGGGTGAGGCGATCAGCCAAGTCAAGCGCACCTCGCACAAGCTCCAGCAGACCATGCAGCGCGAGCCGACCCCCGAAGAGATCGCCGACGCAATGGGCATGAGCCCGAACAAAGTCCGCCGCACGCTCGAGGCCTCGATGCATCCGCTCTCGCTGGAGATGCCGGTGGGCCAGGAAGGCGAGGGCCGCATGGGCGATTTCATCGAAGACGATCGGATCTCGACACCGGCCGACGCGGCGGCGGCCTCAATGCTGCGCGAGCAGATCGAAGAGGTTCTGCAGAAGCTGCCCGAGCGCGAGCGCAAGATCATCCAGCTGCGCTACGGCCTGAAGGATGGGCGCTACCGCACGCTGGAAGAGGTGGGCGTCGAGTTCGGCATCACCCGCGAGCGCATCCGGCAGATCGAAGCAGTAGCGCTGCGTAAATTGCGCCACCCACACCTGGGTAAGAAGCTACGCGGCTATCTGGACTGAGCAGTTACCAGTAAACAGTCGGCAGTTAGTGCTACGCACACCTAAGGACGAAGAACCGCGAACCGATATTACTGTTCGGTTCGTGGTTCTTTTTGTTATACTACACACGTGCGTGAAGAAACGGTTTGTGGCGATTTGACAGTTTACTCACACTTGAAAGGAACACCACAATGGCCGCGAAGCTCAGCAATTCTGAGATTGAGACGCGACTTGAAGATTTAGTCGACTGGACGCGTGAGGGCAACGAGATTCGGAAAGTATTCAAGCTCGCCTCGTTCCCTGGTGCGATCGCGTTTGTCACACAGGTCGGCTTTCTTGCCGAGGCGGCTGGCCATCACCCCGATATCGACATCCGTTGGCGCAAGGTCTCGCTCGCGTTGACGACTCACGACGCCGGTGGCCTCACCGAGAAGGACTTCGACCTGGCGGCGCAGATCGACGAGATTCTTGGTTAGGCGACGGTTTCACCAATGCCATGCACTGTTTTCCTATGGTTTCATCGTAGGAACACGATATATCGTGTTCCTACGATGAAACCGGTGATTCTCAATGCGGATATCGTAAAGTTGCACCGAATCTTGTGATACTGCTGGCTTACTCAGATGGGAGGTTTGGAGGGCTTTGCCCTCCAAGAAGCTTTTGTTTTGCTTCTCGTGCGGGCGGCAAAGCCGCCCGCACCACCCGCAAAAGAGAAATTTTTCGGGGGCCTGCGGCCCCCGCACCCCTAGCTGGCGAGTTTGCCAGCAGTATCTCTTGTCTTAGTGGGTCATTGCGATCCGGCGTTATGAGGGCAAACTACCGCCTGGCCCGATTCTTCAGGGCGCTGAACGCGCGGCTGACACAGGAGGAGCTGGCGCAGATAGTGGCTGCGCTCAGCCAGACCGAGCTGCGACTCTTCGAACGCATGCCGCGGCATGATCAACGCCACTGTCTGGATGTTTATATGCTGCTTCGGCGCGGCGGGTATGACGACCCGCTGCTGCTGCGGGCGGCGCTGCTGCACGATTGCGGCAAGGTCGACGACGATGGTCAGCCGATTCCGCTGGCGTACTATGGGCTCTTCGTGGTGCTGAAGCGGCTGGCGCCCGCGCTGTATGCCTGGGCTGCGCGAGATGGGCGCGGCGTGCTGCGGCCTTTCGCCGTCCATGCAGCTCATGACGAGCGTAGCGCGCGTATGGCCGAGGCCGTTGGCAGCCCGCCCGAGCTGGTCGCTACATTGCGCGATTATGCTGAAGGGCGCATGACCGAGCGCACCAGAGCGCTCTCCTGGGCCGATAATCAGGTGTAAGGCGTTAGGTGGTGGATGTTGGGTGATGGGTGTTGGACTTCGTAACACTGGAGATCCGGCACGTATCATCTGCGCTGTAAAACGCATTGCTGGGAGGAATGGCGAGGAGTAGATCGAAAGGGATCAACGCATGCACATTCAGGACATCGAACTTTTTCTGGTGCGGCCGCGCTGGTTGTTCCTGAAAGTGACATCGAGCGATGGTCTGGTTGGCTGGGGCGAACCAGTAGTTGAGGGCCGCGCCGCGACGGTCAAGACCGCCGTGGAGGAGATGCGCGACTACTTGATCGGCAAGGATGCCGGCGCGATCGAGGATATCTGGCAGGCGCTGTATCGCGGCGGCTTCTATCGTGGCGGGCCCATCCTGACCAGCGCGATCTCGGGTATCGACCAGGCGCTGTGGGAT
>DATFXE010000690.1:0-4874 GCA_035258585.1 Roseiflexaceae bacterium
TGTAGGCGATATTGCCGGCTACCCCGCCACGCATCCGGCGCATGGAGTCGACCAGGAAGCTGACGGTCAGCATATGGACCTTGTCTGGAAGGATGTGGTCCTTGAAGTAGCCGGGGAAGTTCATGATATAGTCGTAGGCCAGTGAGCCGGTGACGACGATTCGCACGATAGGACTCCTTGATTACAAATTGAATAATTAATTTGCAATTTGCAATTACGCTAATTTGTACTGCTCCCGCAGCAATTTCGATACCTCGTCCACCAGCTGGAGCGCGTGCTCGGCATCGGCGGTGGATAAACTAATCAGCGTGTTGGCCGGAGCGATCAGCGCCTGGCGCAGCAGCTGTTCCGATGGAACGCCGGCTCGCTCCAGGTCGCCGGCCAGCGCCACGATTCGGCTGACCAGGCGCTCGGCGCTTTCTTGCTCCAGCGCCTCCGCGTCGGCCGGCACGATACCGAGGCCGGATACGCCGCCGCGATCCAGAAAATCACGCAGCGCGGGCGCTGCGGCGATCAGCGCGGCGCTATGTTCATAGACATCGGCGATGATCAGATCCACTGATGTCTGGAGCACCTGCGCCCACTCGACCGCGCCGCCGCAGTAGATCGCGCGGCAGCCTTGGATGCCGGCCAGCGTCTGGTCGATCCGCTCGCGAGCGTGCTCCCAGTCGATCGGCATGAACGGCAGCCCGACCGCTTCCAGGAACGGCTCGTCCAGGCAGACGATCGTCGTGCCGCTCAGCTCGCCCAGCCGGGCCTCCTGCCATGCAGCTCGCAGGCCCAGGTGTTGGGTCAGCGCCTCGAACAGCGGCTCATCGTAGATCAGCGGGCGCTCGTGCTCGTCGGTGAGCTGTGCGGCCAAGCTGATCGGGCCGAACTGCTGGCCTTTGAGCGCCAGCGTTCCGCGCGGGGCCTCGCCCTGGCGCAGAATCTCGGCTAGGGCGGCCGCGTCGTCGGGGGCGAGGCCGTGGCCAGCGCAGTCGTTCTCCAGGTAGTCCAGCCCTAGTCGGTCGAGCATGTGCTCGGCGCGGGCGCGGTCGACGTATACGCGTGACTGTGGCGCATCGATCACCAGTCCAGGAAAGCCGATCGCGCTTTGCACAAAGCCCTGTTCGCGGAAGCCGCGCTGTGGCAGCTGCGGCCATGCCAGCAATGTCCCGGCGTAGCGACGCGAGATATCCAGCGCTTGCGTCACGCTGCGATACGGCAGCCCGCCCAGCAGCAGCGGGAGGCAGGCGGGCGAGAATGGCAGAGTCATCTTAGTGAGCAGTAGGCAGTAGGCAGTAGGCAGTGATCATAGTGATTACTGCCTACTGCCTACTGCTGACTGCAATACTCGGCGTAGGTTTTCCTCAAGCGGCGGGTACACCACGCCACGTTCGGTGATGATCGCCGTGATAAGCTCGTGTGGGGTAACGTCGAAGGCTGGGTGGGCCGCCTGCACGCCGGCCGGTGCGATCGGCTTGCCGCCGAGCGATGTCACTTCGTCAGGGTCGCGCTGCTCGATCGGGATGGCATCGCCATTCGGCAATGTGAAATCGACCGTCGAGGAGGGCGCGGCGACATAGAACGGGATGCCGTGGGCCTTCGCCAGCACCGCCAAGCTATACGTGCCGATCTTATTGGCGATATCGCCGTTGGCCACCACGCGGTCGGCGCCGACGATCACGCAATCGATTTCGCCGCGCCGCATGAAGTAGCCCGCCATATTGTCGGTGATCAGCGTGAGCGGGACCCCGGCGCGCTGAAGCTCCCATGCGGTCAGCCGTGCGCCTTGCAGAAATGGCCGTGTTTCGTCTACGAAAACATGGATCGGGCGGCCCTGCTCGTGGGCTGTGCGGATGGGTGCCAGCGCGGTGCCGTAGCCGGCCGTGGCCAGGCCGCCGGCATTGCAGTGGGTGAGCACGCGGCCACGTGGCGGGATCAGCGCCACGCCGTGGCGGCCCATCGCGTGGCACATGGCCAGATCCTCGGCCATGATCGCATGGGCCTCGTCGCGCAGCGCAGTGTACGATTCGGCGGTATTCGCGGTCAGCTTCTGCTCCGCCACGCGCAGCATCCGATCGGTGGCCCAGGCCAGGTTGACAGCGGTTGGGCGCGCGGCATCAAGCTGCGCTTTGGCGGCCGCCAGATTATCCAGCGCTTGCGCTCGGCTCGTCGCGCCGCCACGTAGGAAAGCGATCACCATGCCATAGGCGGCCGTGCAGCCAATCGCCGGCGCGCCGCGCACCTGCATGCTCGTTATCGCCCGCGCGACATCTTCGACCGAGACGCAGCGAACCACGACCTCCTGGGCCGGCAGCAGCCGCTGGTCGATCAGGCAGAGCGTCCCGCCCGCATCCTCGCCTGGGCCCGCTTCCTGCCACCAGATATGTTGCAACGTATCAACCGTGCTCATAAAAAAAGCCGCCCGCATCGCGAGAGGCCCACCAACGTCACCTCTCATCTTTCAGGCGCGCGTATGACGGCAACGCCTGCAGGAATTGGCACCTTCCGTATCAGAGGCTAGAGGCTGTAGGCTGGAGGCTAGCATTCGGCTGCTAGTCTCCAGTCTCCAGTCTCCAGTCTCTCGATTGGGGTTGCCGGGCTTCGTCGGGCCAGTCCCTCCGCCCCTCGTGATGAGTGTTTTATGCACTTCGACGCGCGATTATAGCATAGCTGCCGGGGCGGCGCAAACGCGACCATATCTTCTTCATATCGGTATGCTATAATGCCCATAACGTGCGAAACCTATTCCGTGGTGCGTAGTGCGTATTTGAGAACCTCGAATACGCACTACGTACTACGCAATACACTGTGACGATGCGACTCACGTTTTTAGGAACCGGCACATCGATGGGCGTCCCAGTGATCGGCTGCGGCTGTGCGGTCTGTGCGTCGGCCGATCCGCGCAACAAGCGGCTGCGGACGTCGGCGTTGCTGGAGGTGGCGGGGCTGAATCTGCTGTTCGACGCCGGGCCGGATCTGCGTCAGCAGGCGCTCGCAGTCGGTTTGACGCGATTGGACGCGGTGCTGCTCACCCACGCCCATGCCGACCACGTGTCGGGGCTGGATGATCTGCGGCCGCTCAATTTTGCTCAGCGGTCGGCGATGCCGCTGTATGGTGCGGCGTCGACCTTGGAGTTCGTGCGTGATCGCTTTGGCTATGCCTTCGTGAATGGGTCCGAGGGGTCGACACGGCCGGCACTGGAGCTGATCGAGATTCAGAGTATGTCGCCGTTTCGCATCAGTACGGTCGAGGTGCTTCCGTTCGACGTCAAGCATGGCAGCTGGACGATCACAGGCTTTCGGATCGGCCGACTTGGCTATGTCACCGATGCCAGCTATATTCCGCCGGCCTCGCTCGAATATCTACGCGGGTTGGACCTGCTGGTGCTCAATGCGCTGCGCCAGACGTCGCACCCGACCCATTTTTCGCTCGGCGAGGCGCGCGCGCTGATCCACGAGCTGCGACCGCGCCGGGCCTTGCTGGTCCATATGACGCACGATCTCGACCACGAGGCGACGAATGTGACGTTGCCGGATCATATTCGTCTTGCTTATGATGGGCAAAGCGTCGAAGTGGCGGGATAAGAATCCTACGTGTCGTAGTATCACAAACCATGAACCATGATCAGATATTGACAGTCAAACTGGTGTTTCGTGGTAGGATACAAACGCATCCTGTATCGTTTAATAAAGTAGTATTTCGTCGTCCTCTGCGCGGCACGTTCGCATAGCGATAATTCTGACTGTTTGGTAAGGCGTCGGTCTGCGGGTACGGCTTGCGCGTCGCTAACCAGCTGCCGAAAGTCGTTGGTTTACGCCGATGACGCTACCATTTGCGGCCTGCATGCTGCAGAAGTGGCACCGGCACGAAACAGCAGCGGACCTTGCCCTCGCGCGGCGGACTGTATATCTCGGAACAGCATGCGAATCGCGATAGATGCTCGCCTGAATGCCTACCGGCAGGGCGGGATACCACAATACACCCGGCAGCTCATGACCGCGCTAGCGGATGTCGCCGCCGAGGACCAGATCGTAAGCTTTCAGCACCGCGATCAGCTTCGGCCGCTGGCCATCGCGCCGAATGTCGTGCGCCGCACGGCGCTGACGCCGCCGCACCATCGTTTCGAGCAGTGGACGCTGCCGCTGGAGGTGCTGCTGGCCCGGCCCGATGTGCTGCACTGCCCGGATTTCATTGCGCCGACCCGGCGCTTCTGCCCCGCGGTCGTGACGATTCATGATCTCGCGTTTATGCACTACCCCGAGATCCTCGACGCGGCTGGGCGCGCATACTACGGCCAGGTGACTGCCAACGCCCCGCGCGCCGACGCGATCATCGCCGTCTCCGAAGCCACTCGCCAGGACATCGCCCAGTTCCTCGACATTCCGATCGAGCAGATCGATGTGATCTACGAGGCCGCCGCGCCGCTCTACACCCAGATCGAGCTGCGCGAGGGCGAGGCGCGCGTGCTGAATTCCACGCCAGTAGCATCCGGGACATTTATGCTGTTCGTCAGCACGCTGGAGCCGCGCAAGAACCTGCCGACCTTGCTGCAGGCGCTACGAATCTGCATCGACAGGCGGCCGGATGCCGGCTACCGGCTGGTGATCGTCGGGCGGCGCGGCTGGCGCGACGAGGCGATCTTCCAGACGGCGCGCGATCTCAAGCTGGCCGATCACGTGCTGTTCACCGGCGGCATCGGGCAGTATGATCTGCGCTGGCTGTACAATGCCTGCCGCATGTATATCAACCCATCGCTGTATGAGGGCTTCGGCCTGCCGCTGCTCGAGGCGATGGCCTGTGGCGCGCCCTGCCTGGCGGCAGCTACCTCCAGCCTGCCCGAGATCGGCGGCGACGCGGCGATCTATGTGCCACCGCTGGAAGCCGA
>DATFXE010000691.1:0-8261 GCA_035258585.1 Roseiflexaceae bacterium
GCTGGGCGATACGCTACGCCACACGGATGAGCTTTCGGCAATGCTGGGGTTTCGCGCGCCACTGGGCTTTTTCATCCTGGGTATCGGTGTGCTGCAAATGCTGATCTCGGCCCCGTTCGACGATTGGTGGCACCGGCGCTATGGCGTCGACGTCTCGGTCTGGAGCCCGCCGCACCTGATCGGCTTCTCGGGCGCGGTGGTGATGCTGTGCGGCGGTATTATCGCTACGACATCGGCGCGGCGGCGCGCGCTGCCGCTCTCACAGCGCCAGGAACGGGCGATCTTTTTGCTGCTGGCGCTGCTGCTGGCGCTGGCGGTGCGCTGGATCACCTTTCTGAACTCGACCACGGTGCTGCTTTCGTGGGAGCTGGAGTTCGACCGCTACTCAATCGCGCGGCCATGGGCGCCCTGGTGGGGCCTAGTGGTAGGGCTGTGCATGGCCTGGATCTTTACGGCGAGCGCACGCTGCCTGCCGGGCCGCGCCGCCTGGACGCTGCCGGTCACCGTGTTCGTGCTGGCGCTGGCGCTGCGGGCGCTTGAGTATGTCGTCGGCGCGATTGGCTTCGGCCTGACGCTGCCCTGGCATGGCCAGACGCTCCACGGCGGCTTTCGATGGTTCTACCACGATTATGACCTGGGAATTTGGATCTCGACCTTTGTGCTTGCGGTGCCGGCGTTGGTTGTGGGGTGGCTCGGCTGGGTCGGTCGACGCTGGAGTGCGCTGGGGTTCGGGCTGGCCTGCGGGGCGGCGTTTGGGCTGCTGCTGGCGGCGCAATTTCTGCTGGCGCGGCCGATCATGGATCTGCCGCGTCTGAGCCTGGCTGTTCAGCTCCAGGTCCTGCTGGTCACGCTGGTGGCCGCACTGGCCGGCGGGGTGATCGGCGCATTCCAGGGCGACTGGCTGGCGCGCTTCAGACGGTAGTGCGTCAGGCGCAGTGCGTAGTGGAGAGATGTACTACGCACTACGAGCCTCGTATTGGGATCACCAGCTGCTTGGGGAAGGGCGTCAGGTTCTCGAACTCGCCCTCTGGCGTGCAGTACAGGGTATCCTCGATCCGCACACCGTAGCCCTTGCTGGGGTAGTACAGCCCCGGCTCGATGGTAAAGACCGCGCCCGGCACGATCACCTGGCCGCGATCCTGGTGCGCGGGGAAGCCGAAATCCTCGTGGACCTCTAGCCCTAGCCCGTGGCCGAGGCCGTGGATATAGCCCTCCTCGATCGGGAAAGTGCTGCCGATCGTCGCGTGGCCGCGCGCCTCGAAGTAGGTGCAGACCATGTCCTGGTACGGCTTGGTCGGCGCGCCGGTCTCCAGCTCATTCACCACCTGCGTAAACGCGCCAAGCACCTCGTCGTAGGCGTGCTGGAGCTCCGGCGGGGCATAGCCGATCGCGAAGGTGCGGGTCATGTCGTGATAGTAGCCGCCGCCAGCCTCGCGCGGGAAGATATCGAACACGATCGCCTGGCCCAGCTTGAGCGGCGCGGGGTCCTCACCCTCGGCGTGCGGCATACCCGCGTCGCGGCCCTGCGCGAAGATCGTACCCTCGGGCATCTCCAGCCCCAGCGCCGCGCTCTCGCGGTTGATCAGCTGGCGGATGTCGCCGATCGTGATCGGTTTGCCGCTTGCGTCCACGAGCGTGGCGCCGTCGGCGTGGCCGCTGCCGATGAAATCCACTACTGCCTGGACCACCGCGCAGGTTTTGCGGCCAACCTCGCGCATGCGTTCGACCTCTGCGGCGTCTTTGGTGAGCCGCGCTGTCGAGAGTAGGTCGTTCTCGAACTCGGCCACGAACTCGATCCCCGCCAGCTGTTGGCCCAGCGCCATCGTCACCGCGAAGTGCGGCCCGGCCTTGACGGTGCCATACAGCCCGACACGCCCGCCGACGCCCAGGTCGCTGTACATCCGCCGCCGCAGCTCGACCTCGGCCGAAAAGTTGTCGGGGAACTGCCGGCGGATCTCGCGTATGTTCCAGCGCTCGCGCGGCACCATCACCAGCCCGGTATCCGCGGCCTGCTGGCGCTCCATGGTCCGGTAGACGATCATCGCCGGCTCGCCGCGCTGCTTGAGCACCGTGCCGGTCAGATGCTGGCCGTTGGTGAAGTAGGCGTAGTCGGGGTTTGCCCCGGCGAAGCCATCCGGCCCCTCCACGATGATCCAGTCGAGGTTGCGCTCGGCCATCAGGCGATCGATGTCATGCTTCAATCACGCGCTCCTTCATAAGACACGGAGACAAGGAGATGGCATGAATGTTGTCTCCTTGTCTCCCTGTCTCCGGGTCTCCCCGTCTCATACATCGTCGTTGGTTGCCAGAAAGGTGAACATCTTCGCCCCGCAGACCGGGCACGTCCCGCGCGCGGCTGGTCGACCGCTCTCGGTCGTCTCGTGGTGCACGTTCTGGATCGGCCGCTTGGTTTTGCAGCGCATGCAGTAGCCCAGTATTTCCGTGGCTGGCTCGGCGCTGGCGGGCGGTGCCTCGGGGGTGGCGAGCGCGACTGGGGGCGGCGGCTCGACTGCGGCTGGGACCGCAGGTTCGGGTGTGGCGGGCAGCGCCTCGTCCGGGTCGGCCTGGCGCAATGGCGGTGTGGGCGATACAGGCGGCACAAACGTGCGCGGCGCCGCGAACTGTGGCGTTGTCGCGGCGAATTCTTCCTGGCGCTCTCGCAGCCGCATCCAAATCACCCAGCCGATGATGCCGGCAAGCGCCAGCCAGAAGATTCGTTTGAGGATCATAAGCTCCACCTGGCTCAATAACGGGACTTACGCAGTGGTGGGGTTCGGGGAGGCCGGGTGCCCTCTGGGCGTCTCCCCGAAATCCCCTTTTGTAGTCGGTCTACGGCGGCGAAGCCGCCGTAGACCGACTACAAGAATGTCTCTTGGAGGGACGAAGTCCCTCCAGAACCCTGGAAAGGCCGACTGCGTAAGTCCTATCAATAAAGAACATCGCGAAGGTAATGCAGTTATCATACCATAGTAAAGCGTGGGGAACTTTTGAAGAATAAACTGGCGCATAGTGCGTAGCGCAGCGGGCCACTACGCACGACGCGCTACATTACACTTCACGTGTTCAGCAAGCCGCGCAGCCTCGCCAAATTCTCGATATCTTCGGCCAGATCCTCGCCCTTGGGCGTCTCCAGGATCATCGGGATCTCGGCGAAGCGCGGGTCGTTCACAATCGCGCGGAAACCCTCCAGGCCGACGAAGCCCTCTCCAATATGGGTGTGGCGATCAATGCGGCTGCCGAGATCCTTCTGCGAGTCATTCACGTGAAATACTCTGAGCCGCTCCATCCCAATCACGCGCTCGAACTCCTCGAACGTGGCCGCGCTGGCCTCAGGGGTGCGGATATCGTAGCCGGCTGCCAGGATGTGGCAGGTGTCCACGCACACGCCGATCCGCTCGGCGTGCGCGACCAGCTCGATCAGAGTCGCCAGGTGCTCGAAACGGTAGCCCAGCCACGTTCCCTGGCCGGCGGTGGTCTCCAGCAACACCAGCGTCTCTCCGCCGACGCCGGCGTCGAACAACCGGTTGAGCGCCGCGGCTTCGCGGCGCAGGCCCGCCTCCTCGCCCGAGCCGGTGTGCGCGCCGGGGTGCGTCACCAGGTACGGGATGCTCAGCGCCGCGCAGCGCTCCAGTTCGTCGGCGAACGCGGCGATCGACTTCTCCCACAGGTCGTCGTTCGGCGAGGCCAGGTTGATCAGGTAAGAGTCATGGACGATGAGCGGCCCGAAGCCGGTGCGCTGCCGCTCGGCCTGGAACAACGCGATATCCTGCTCGCTCAGCGGCTTGCCGCGCCACTGCTGTTGGTTCTTACTGAAGATCTGAATCGTGTCGCAGCCAGCCCGCTCGCCCTGGCCGAATGCCTTGTGCAGCCCACCCGAGATCGACATGTGCGCGCCAAACTTCATGTGTCCTCCTCGCCTTCTGTTGGTGACACGCACATTATAGATGACAAGGTGACGGGGTGACAAGGTGACGGGGTGAGGCTGTCACCTTGTCATCTTGTCATCTTGTCACGTTGATCTCCCGGACGGTCGCCCATGCGCCCACGTTGCCGGCGTAGTCGAGCGGCTGGAGGCGCAGCAGATATGCTCCCGGCGCCAGCGCCGGCACCTCGACCTGCGGGGCGGGCGTAAACCAGTCGGACATGCCGTTTGGGTCGTTCCCGATGTAGACTCGGTAACCGGCCACGCCCGATCCATTGTCCCCCGCCGCGCCCCATCGGATAGTGGCAGGCGCGCCGCTCGGCAGCGAAAACGGCGGGCTGGCGGGCACGTTTTGCGGCGGTGTGACATCGTAGCCGATCGGCCCGTAGGATGCCACGACCATCTGCCCGGCGGCATCCCAGAAGCGTACCTGGATGGTATGTAGCCCTTCGCCGGCCTGAGCGATCTGCAAGCTACCCACAGCGGTATTGGTGAACTCCGGCGCCTGATCGCTTGGCTCGCTATCCCAGGCCTGGCTAAAACCGTGCGCGCCGGCGGGGATGCTGAACCCAATCTGCTTGTCGGCATTATACCAGTGGTTAGGCTGGATCTCACCGCTGAAGCGTACGCCGGCGACGATCGCGCCGGCCCCTACACCGGCGATCAGCGTCTGGCCGCCGTGCTGGCTGCATCCGCCAATCTCTGGCAAGTCGTAGCCTTCGCCGAAAGCGAGCGGCACCGAGCGGCGATGTGACGCCGCTGGCCCATCGCCGGTAAAGGCGGTGAAGTGCAGATGCGGTGTGCCGTGCGCCGCTCGCGCGCCGACAGCGCCGATCACAGTGCCGCGCGCCACGAACAGGTCGCGCTCGGTCGTCACCACACTATCCATGTGCGAGTACATCGTGTAGAAACCGCCGCCGTGGTCGAGGATCAGCGTGCCGCTCTTGCCCGTCCACGACCAGATGCGGCCGTCGGCCGCGGCGCGAACGGGCGCGCCGCGTGTGCGCCCATCGGCGTTGACCAGGTCGAGCGAGTAGCGATCCCAGCCATTATGGCTGCCGCAGCCATAGCCCTGGAGAACCTTCCAGGTCTCGCCGGGTGGCGTGGGCAGCCAGAGCTGCGGCGCGGCATGCGCCCGGGCGGCTGGGATAAACAGGATGATCAACAGGCAGAGCAACCGCCAGAGCTGTGAGAGGTAGGTGTGAGGCGAGCGGCTGTCAACGGCTTCAGCGCGACGGGCGTGCGAACATGGCACGGGGTGCTGTCGGGGCATAGAACCTCCTGGGTCGCTGCTCGGTCAAGGATGCCTCGCCGCTAGCGGTCAGGGCTGTCGGCGGTGGCGGAGGATACCATGCTCCGGTCGAAACGTCAAATTTTAGTGAATATATTGAGAATGATGCTCTGTAGTTCGCTTAAGAGCGATGAAGAAGCGATCACCATAACACATGTCGCAGCCTGGACGGTATAACCTGCAAAGTCAGCCCTATTAAGCGCGAAGCTTCTTTTGTTTAAATATTGTAATCCTGAATCGTTCTAAACCGCTTGATAGCGCTGAACGAGCGATCTATACTGGTCATGGCGCTTCCTATGTGCAACACTCTAGAACATTCCAGCGACATCGACTATGTGCCCATCGAGGGGTACCGCCCATGCGCCTGATTCGTGAGCTGCGCTCACACCTGCACTATAAGATCATCCTCCCCTTCCTACTGCTGACGCTCCTGGTCGCGCTGGCCGGCTCCGCAGTCTCTTTCCTGCTGATTGCCGGGACATCTCAAGAACGGTTGAACAATCAGCTTGCCCAGGTCGCCCGCGACCTCAGCGATAAACTGGTCCAGCAGGAGAGCGACAACCTGCTGTTCTTGCGTGAGGTGGTCTTCGCGCAAGCCAACCCTCAGGCCGGCGCGCCCGCCGTCGCCGATGCGCTTGCCAGCGATGATGCGCCTGGCCTTGAGCGCGCGCTGGATCCCTATTTTCGCATTAGCACGCAGCGTAGCGGCGTACGCGTCGATCGCATGCTGGTGTTCGACACCACCCGCAAATCGGTGATCGACTGGGAGCGACCGGCCGGCCAGGCTGATCCAACCGTGCGTATCAGCCATGCAGCGCGTGATGTTGGCGCACTCTGGTTTGTACCGCGCATCCTGGGCGGCCAGCGTGACGATCAGGGCGATAAGTACGCCGGCCTGCTCGATCTCGGCGATAGCAACACCCGCTATTTGTTCACGGTTGCGCCGGTGATTCACAACGACCAGGTCGTCGGCGGCATATTGATCGCCACGCGGCTTAGTACGCTGCTGCAGGATCTGAACGCTCAGTCGCAGGCGGCGATCATCGCGCTGTACCAGGCCGAGGACGGCAGCGCCTTCGCGAGCACGACCACTCCGGTGGCCGGCCTGGCCGCATTGAACATCCGCCCCGATCTGCTGCCGTCCATTCGCGATCTTCAGCTCGCCGAGAAGCAGAGTATCTTCGATGTCGTGACCGTGAACCAGCGCAGCTACCAGTTCGCCTATGCCCCATTGCGGATTCGCGGCAATGCGGTCGGCTTGATCTCGGCCGCGCTCGCCAGCGACTACGTGACTGGCCCGTGGGCCGAAGCAGGCGTGCCGCTGACGCTGCTGACGATCGCGCTGATGCTGGCGATCATCGGCCTTGGCATCTTTATCGCGCGGCAGATCACCCGCCCGCTACAGGAGTTGGTCAGCACCGCCCAAGCTGTCACCGCCGGCGATCTGGAGCGGCGTAGCCGCGTAACGGTGCACGACGAGGTTGGCATGCTCTCGCAGTCGTTCAACGAGATGACCGGCCACCTGCTCGACCTGTACCGTGCTGTCCGCGCCGAGGCTAGCCAACGGGCTGCGATTGTCGAAAGTATTACCGATGGCGTGGTCGTCTGCGATCCGATGGGCCAGGTGCAGGTGCTCAACCGTACCACCCGCGCGCTGCTGGGCTTGGCCGAGGGACAGCCGGAGCCGCAGCGCTTTGAGGACATACCACTTCAGATATTGGGCGAGGCTACGCCGCTCTTCGGCGAAGCCCGCGCGGCTAATCTGTTTATGCTTGGCGACCGGGTCGTTCGGGTGGCTGCCGCGCCTGTGTTGGACGATGATGGCGCCCGGTTGGGCGATGTCTATGTGCTGCAAGATCTCACCGACGAAGTCGCCATGGATCGCGCGAAGAACAATTTCATTGCGACCATATCGCACGAGCTGCGCACACCGCTGACGGTTTTGAGTGGCACCTCCGAGCTACTACTGCGCAATATGGTTGGCCCGCTGTCGGAAGATCAGCGCGCTCTGATTGAGTCGATGCGCAAACATACGATGACGATGAACGCGCTGCTGAGCAATGTGATCACGATCGCGAATCTTGAGGCCGGCACGCTGTCGCTGGATCTGGAGCCGGTGGATCTGAGCGGCGTGCTTGACGGCGTGATCTGGCCGATTCGTGCTGGGCTGGCCGCCAAGGGCCTCGAGCTAGTGATCGAGGTGCCGGAGGATTTGCCCGAGATCGTCGCCGACGAGCCGCAGCTGCGAATCGTCCTGTACCAGTTGCTAGACAATGCCCGGCGCTATACCGATCGTGGCTGGGTTGCTGTTCGGGCAAGCCATCACTCCAATCTTGTGCGTGTGGATATCACCGACACTGGCCGGGGAATTAGCCCCGATTTTTGCGATCACCTGTTCACCCGCTTCGCGCGCGGCTCCGAAGGGATCAACTCGGCTGAGCGTGGAATTGGTCTGGGGCTGGCGATCGCCAGGGAGCTGATCGAGCGACAGCAGGGCACGATCTGGCTGGAGCATACGTCGGAACAAGGCAGCACCTTTAGCTTTACACTGCCTTGCATACAGGCCAACTCCTACGTTCGTGATTCGAGCTTAGCAACGGCGGCATAACTGCAGGCACCCATGCGACAGTTGCTTGGACAACGACTGATCTCACGGCAGCAGCGCGACCGGCGCTTGTTGCTGCTGCTTGTGCTGCTGGCGGTGCTGTTTGGACTGATCGGCGTCAATCTAGTGGCCCGGCTGATCCTCGCTATGGTGACGCCTTACGGCCAAGTTTATCCGCAGAGCCTGCTGGCGCAGCTGAGCGCCGATTACCAGCCTTGGGAAGCGCCGGCGGTCGCCCTCCCGGCGCTAAACCCGGCTGCGGCGATCGCCGCCGAGCATGATATCGCTCAGACCGATGTGCCACAGCGCATTCCTGTACCTGCGGCGGTGCTGCCTACCGTGCTCCTACCCACTTACACGCCAACCAACACCGTACAGCCGGCTGCTCAGCCGACTCGTCGCCCGGCAGTAGTAGCCGCCGCGCCGACGGACACCGCTACACC
>DATFXE010000692.1:0-13320 GCA_035258585.1 Roseiflexaceae bacterium
AGGCTTTGTTGCATAATTATTCCGTTATCCCGTGGCACGCAAAGGAGCGGCGTTGTTGCATAATTCGCGATCAGCCGTATACCGCGTCCTGATCCTGCAAAGCACCAACGCCAGAATGGAGGCGGCCCAACACGCGCATGCTCAGGAACGCCCATCGATCTCCCGCTATGATGGGAGTTCCTGCTGTACTGACGTGCGCTCTGGCGCATGGGCGGTTGCAGTTGACCGCTTCGCGCGCGAGATCGTGCGTTACTAGCCCGCTCTTTTGCATCACAAAATTGCGCTCCGTGCGTCGAGACGCGCGACAGCGGCATGCGCTGCCGCGCAACCCATCTATCAGCCGATCCACTGTCGGCATTTTCTGGCTGCGCGAGCGCGGCCACTCGGCGCGCTGGACAGCGCCAGCACCGTGCAGCGGCGTAGGGCGGTCGGAGGGTGCCGGCGGAGGGGATTTTACAGGTCCTGCTCAAGCTCGGGCGCATCCTGCGGCAGGGGCGACATGAATATGAAAACCGCCCGCTCGCCGGGGTGCGCCGCGATCCAGGCCTCCCGCTCGGCCTCGCTGTACACCGTCACTTCCGCACGCGGGCGGATGTGCTGGCGCCTGCCCTGCTGCTCCAGTCGCTCCAGGCGGCGCTTAAGGCTCTGCCTGCGCATTGCGCTCCTCCAAAGCCTCGATTCGGGCGAGGACATTCTCCTGATCGACCGAATCGATCGATAGCTCTAATACCTTGCCGGCAGCGCTGGCCCGTACGCCCGGCGGCACCTTCTCGTCGAGCATCAACTCCACCAGAACGCCAACGGCATGCGCGCTAAAGTGCGCCAGATTGCCCAAAGCATGCGAGATCGCCATGCGCCGCGCCTCGCGGTAGGCTTCTTGGAAGTCGGCCTGATTCAGCCAGTTGTACAACGTGCACTCGCTGACGCCGGCCATCGCGGCCGCCGCGGCGATCGTCGGCGTGCTGAGCTTGACCAGCAGATTCTTGGCGAGGTTCGCATCGACAATGACCAGGCCATCGCCATACAGCGGCAGCCGGCCTGCGGCCTGGAGTTCGGCATAGCGAGTCTGGAGGCGCGTTACCATCGCACACCTCCGACCGATCGAAATTGTATCGCCAATGTATCGCCTATCTGGCGAACAATGGCGAACAATGGCACACGAACACGTATGCTAAATCCGCTCTGGGAGCGACAGGGCGAACGTCCGAAAACAGGTACGAGCGTGGGCGAACTCTTCTTAGAAAACGTTAATCGTTTTCTCACGAGACTCTCTCGCTCATCTCGCTGTTTTTTCAGCCTTGCCGGGGATAATACTCCTGGCAAGCAAGGGTGACAGCTCTGATAACTCATCAGATGAAGAGAGCAATGTTCGAAGATAAGAACACCCGAGGAGACACCAATGATTCATATATTCAGACAACCCACAACCGTGCGGCGCGCGGCGCTGACCTCCCTTGGCGCGCTGTTCATTTCGCTACTCGCGTCATGTGCCAGCATGCCCGCAGTGCAAATTCCGACCAGTCCACCCGCCGCGCCGACCAGCGCTCCCACGGCCACCATCGCGCCGACCAGCGCTCCCACGGCGACGACCGCGCCGACCAACGCTCCTACAGCTACCATCGCGCCGACCAGCGCTCCCGCGGCGACGACCGCACCGACGAGTGCTCCCACAGCCACCATCGCGCCGACCAGCGCTCCCACAGCTAGCCCAGCCGGTGCCGCGATGGACGCGATCAAGATGGTCATTCAGCAAGCCAACCATGAGCAGCAGCAAGCTGTCGCCACCCATGACCCCTCGCTCATGCGCGATACAGCCACGTCGGCCTACTACAGTCAGGCAGCCCAGGGACTCAACGACCTCGTGAGCGCGGGCGTGACCGCAATCCAGCTCGTCCACTTGGATTGGGGGCCGATCACACTGCAGGGCACGACCGGCGCGCAGGCCACCACCGTCGAAACCTGGCGCACGAGCTTCGCCGACGGCAGCACGCTCCAGGAGGCCGATACCAACGTCTATACTCTGGTCCTCGAAGGCGGCGCATGGAAAGTGCAGGATGACCAGCACCCGGACTCGCGGCGGTTGCAGCCTCCACAGGATACTCCGGGCGCCGCGCCCACTCCGGTGGCGCCGGTTGCTCCCGGCGAGGCAGGGCAGTCACGCAATTGGGCTGGTTACGCCGCCACCGGCGACAGCTTCACCGCGGTATCTGGTACCTGGAGGGTCCCGACCGTTAGCCTGGGGCGCACGCCCGCCGCCGACGCGACCTGGATTGGTATTGGCGGTATAAGCTCAAGAGACTTGATCCAGGCGGGAACAGATGCCACAGTCCAGTCGGGCCAGGTGATCTACACCGCCTGGATTGAGACACTGCCGCAGGCGTCACGGCCGGTGCCGCTGAAGGTGAGCCCGGGCGACACGGTGAGTGTCTCAATTACCCAGCAGCCTGACGAAACGTGGCAGATCCGCATTCGCAACACCACGACCGGGCAATCGTACGAGAAGAGCGTGACATACCAATCCTCACGCTCCTCGGCGGAGTGGATCGAGGAGTCGCCAGCGGTGGGGCGGCGGACGCTGTTGCCCTTGGACAACTTCGGAACCGTCAGGTTCACGGGGGCTACGACGGTCGAGGAAGGCCAGCAGCGCACGATTGCGCAGGCGGGCGGGCAGGCGATCACGATGTCCAGCCGGACGGGACAATCGCTGGCCCAACCATCGGCGCTCGGCAGTGATGGCGCCAGTTTCAGCGTGAGCCGTACCGACGCGACGGCACCGCCAATTGTGCCGGGGAGTGGGGATGTACCTGGAGACACTCTGCTAAGCTGAGCCGCGCGGGGCGGCTCATTACACAGGCGTTGCCGCCTTCCCTTCGGGAGGGACAAACTGTCAAGTCGCCACGAACCTTGTCTAAGGCATGTTTCAAACGTACTTTACACTTTGGGTGGGGGTTTGGCGGCGACGCCCAGAGGGCACCCGGCCGCCCCCAAACCCCCACCGTTGGGGAGGTGTGGAGGGGCCCGGGTACCCTCTGGGTGCCCCCTCCACACCTCCCCAACTGTCAAGCTGATTGTGTTCGAATTGAACCATGCCTAATGCTCAATGCCCAGCGTGTGCATCCGGCGATGGAGTAGCGCGGTCGCCTCGTGAAACGGGCGCTCAAGAAAGGCCATGTGATCCTGTTCACCGTGATGGTGGGTGACACTGCCCAGCGGCGCGTGCGCCGCTGTGTGCCGGATGTAGGCCAGGCTGCCATCGATCAGCGTCAACATGTACCGCGCCGTCGCCAGGTCGAACAGCTCCCACGGGCCGCCCACGGCAACATAGATCGGCGATGTGTGGGCAAACATCCCGCGCCCCCAGCAATCCAGGAAGCGCGCCATCTCGTAGTAGCGTGGCCCACCGCAGCGTGCCGCAAGCCAGGTGTTGGACTCGATCTTGATGTTGGCCTTCAGCGCCAGCCGCCGCGCGCCGTGCGGCTCCTCGGTTGCGGCGACGACGCGCCCGCCCTGGACGATCTCCAGCGTGTGAATCGGAAAGATCGATGTCGCCACGGCCTCGACCTCCAGCGTACCGCCGCCGGCTGGGAGGGTGAGTGTGTCGCCGATCCGCATGCCCTCGACACTGAATGTCAGCATCGGGCCGGCACTCAGGAACGTTCGACCGGTGCGCACGGCCCGGCACCAGGCCACGTAGCTGAACTCCTCGTCGGGGATGTGCGCATAGGTGCGATACAGCCCGACCGGCACGTCGCTCGACATCTTGTCGGTGCCGCCGACCAGCGGCAACCGGTAGCCGCAATTCAGGTAGCGGTAATACTCGTTGTGCTTGTAGGCGCTGTCGGAGCTGCCTTCGATGATCTCGATCGCATCGGCTCGGCCGGTGGCGATCAGCGCGGCCGGCTCGCCGTTCGGGTTAGGCAGGTGCGGCAGGATCACCGTGCCGCCCTGCGCATGGCACGCGTCGGCCCAGTGCGCCATCGTGGTCTCCAGCGTGCCGCCCAGCTCGGCCTCGCTCGGCCCATCGGTACACCAGGGCATTACCGGCTGCGTCAGACCGAGCAGCGTCAGGTGGCCGAGGAGATGCTGGCGATTCTCCTGCGAGGTATAGACGATCGTGCGGCCGCCGTTCGACGTCGTAGCGCCGAGCGCATCCTCAGCGTTGGTGAACAGGTGGCCCCATTGGGATTGCAGCAGGTTGACGACATTGAGATCTTCGGCCTGGGCCTCGCGGTGTGCGCCGTTCGCGCCGAGAAAGTGAACATGGGTGTCGCCGCTGAACCAGCGCTGCGCGTTCATGTTCGTCCAGCGCTTGAGCCGCAGCGTGAGCTCCTGCTGGCCCGGCGCGATCGTGATGGTCGTGCGCAGCGGCTCATACTCGAAGCCGCGCGCTATGTCCACGATCACGTCGCCGCGCGGCAGCCAGCCCTGGCAGGCGCCGTCGATGTAGGCATAAGTGATCTGCCCCAGCCGCAGGTCGCCGCCGATGTCAATATGCCAGGTGTCGAGGTTCGAGTTGACATGGTCGTGGTGGCCATGCGGCTGGTAGGGAATCCCTTCCGGCGATCGAAAATAGACTCGGCAGGGCAGCTGCCGACCGGTCTCGTCATCCAGCACGGTCACGCGCACCCAGTTCCGGCCGCGATCCAGCAGTTCCAGACGCGCGCGCGGCGTCTCCACGGCGCCCTGGCGTTGGAGATCGCCCCACGGCACCTCGGCCAGGGTTGCGTCGCCGCTTCTCAGGGTCAAGGTTGCGGAAGGGATCGCGGCAACCTCGGTGTAGGCCGGGCTGTTGTGCTCGTTCTGCGCCTCGCCGAAGCCGCGGAAGGGGTCATCCAGAAAGTCGGCCGGCGGCTGCGCGGGCAGGGGAAACGGAAACGTCGCCACCCCGCGATCGACCGCGATCGCCAGGTCGAAGGGCCTGTCGGCGTCTTCGGGGCGTGGCAGGCTGATCTTGACCGCGCGCTTCGGCATGCGCCGCAAGGGCTGCTCGTCCAGGTGGCCGAGTGTGATCGCGGCGACGACGACCTGGCGCCCGGCCGGCTCGAGTGCGATCGACTCGATCGGCTGGTCGGGGCGCGGGTTGGCCCAATCCCACAGATAGTAGTGCGCAGGCCAGCCCTGGTGGGCTTCGGCCTGGCGGTACCCGGCTTCGCCCCACGGGCCCTGCGCGCGTGTGGCCAGGTGATCCTGCTCATCCGGCACGGCCAGAAAGGGGTAGGCGCTCCACCACATGGGGATGGCGGCGATCTCGAAGCGCTCGCGCACGGGCACCCGCACGATCGCGCCGTCGGTGTACCGAATGCTGTAGTGGGCCACGGCCTCGCCGACCGGTGCATTCTCCAGCAGGCGCGAGTCGAGCAGGGCATGCGCAAACAGCACATGCCGCGCGGCGGCGCCGATCGGCACCGTGACGGCGGAATCGGCCGAGCTGGGTCCAAGCGCGACGAAACAGCGCGCCGGGTCGGGGGCTGCGCCGCCCACGAGGTACGGCAGCCCGTGGAAGGTCAGCCGGCCGGTGGGCGGCGCTGCCACTGCTGCATAGATCGCGCTACCGGCATTGCAGAGTGGCCCAAGGTCTACGGGTTCATAATCCAGCATGGTGTCTCCTTGCGACGAGTCGTAATTGCGACCCGGACGCAGCAGGAGCCGGTCCACGATCGCAGACGTGCGAGCCACGCCGGCGCGACCGAGGATCAGCCCGCCAGCGCAGGCGACTAAACCGACGATCGGACAACATCATTATACATGTGCGCCGGTAGAGCATAGCACAAGGCTACGCGATTGAGAAGACCGGAGCGCAGCCACGCTCTCCTCGCCAGAGGATACAGTGCCAGTGTTCTCGCCTGGCGCATGCTGATGCCCGTGTGAGTAGGGCGTAGGTGCGAGGAGGTGTGAGCGATCGCATGTCGGACCGCCTATTGCGAGGGCCTGACGCACCATAATGTGCTGTTGAGTCGAGTTCGTACCTGCTTACAGCAACGGTCGTGGCTGCCCGCGCGCCCCAAGCCCCGCAGCCGAGAGGTGCTTATTCACGCTTCATTCAGTGCGTGTTATCTCATAAGTTGCTTTGCGCGCCCAGGCGACCCATTTGCCGCGTAACCCTTCCTCAAATGGCGCTGCCATCGGATGCGCCGATGCCCATACCCGTTCGAGCCTGAAACGGCGCAGTAAATCACGCACATCGGCCTCATCGCAATAGTGATGCGGCAAGCAAGCGTCAGGGTCCTCAGTGTCGGGGCGTTCGTCAACGAAGGTGTTCGGTTCGACCTCGCGTAGATGCCCGGCGGCGACTTCGGCACGCTGGTAGGTATAGTCGGCTCTATCGGTGCAGGGAAAATCGACCAGGAACAGGCCGCCTGGCTTGAGTACCCGCCACACTTCATCAACGGCCTGCTGGATGTTGGCGCGCAGGGCATGGTGAATGGTCGAGGTGCTCAGCGCAGCCTCAAAGGTCGCATCCTGCCAGGGCAGCAGCGTCATATCACAGACCCGGCCATCAACGGCGAGGCGACGCTCGGCACAGGCGGCCAGGGTGCGCTGCACGCCAGTAGGCGAGCAATCGGCGCCGGCCATGCGAAAGCCACGCCCACCCAGATAGGTCACGTGGCGACCTACGCCGCAGCCCACATCAAGTATGAACGCACCCGAGGGCAAGCTGTGTGCCCATTCAATCACCGTGTCATTCGGTGCTGCGAAACTCGCGAACCGATCTGGAATACGGTCACTGTTCCAGATCATCTCCCAGCCGATGTGGTTCATAGTCGTGACCTTGTCCAAGTTTGCTTCTCGTTCTCCATGCGCTCGGTGGCTCCATTATACCGGCTTCGTCAATGCTGACTATTGAGGCATGTCTGTAATACTTGGTCAGTTGTTTTGCCTATCGCCATTTACGAACCGCAGAACCGCAGAACCGCTGCTCAGTGGTTCCGCGGTTCTGCGGTTCAACCGAATGGCGATGTCGAAACCAAACGACCCACTAGTGGTCATCCTGTGAGACCGAAGTGGTATACTGACAAGGTGGCGGTGGTAGCTGTACCTGGCTACTCCGCTAAGGTGGGTAGCTATACATTACTGCTGACGGTAGTTTGATGGAGGTCTAGCAATGTCTCCTATCACCACGATTTTCTTCGACATCGGCGGAGTTTGTCTGAGCAACGCCTGGGACCACGAGCAGCGCCAGCAAGTAGCCAGGCAGCTCGGGTTCGATTACGAGTCCTTCGATTCCCGCCACCGCCAGGTAGTCGACGCACTTGAGCGCGGCCAGCTTACGCTCGACGAATACCTGCAATGGACGCTCTTTTATGAGCCGCGTTCCTTCTCTCATGAGGATGTTATCCGCGCAATCCAGCAGCTTTCGACGCCCTTCAGCGATACGTTGAAGATCGTGAAGGCCCTGCACGACAGCGGGCGCTATCTCCTCGCGACCATCAACAACGAGTCGCGCGAGCTGAACGAGTACCGCATCCAGCGCTTTGAATTGTCTAATCTTTTCACCGCATTTTTCACCTCGTGCTATCTCGGGCTCGTCAAGCCCCTGCCTGAGCACTATCGCCGCGCAATGCAGATCACCCACCGCCAGCCCGATCAGTGCCTGTACATTGACGACCGGCCGATGAACGTCGAGGTCGCACGCATCCTGGGCATGCACCCCATTCAATTCAAGGACGCAGGGCAACTTGAAGCGGAGGTGCGCGCGGCCGGCGTGTCGTTTTGAAATCATACTTGACAGCGACGGCATCTACCTTTATAGTAGCCCTGATATACAAAGCGAGATACGAAATGTTCTTGCGACCATCTGACATCATGACCACCACTACCACTACCGCGATGACTACCATCGCGGCATCTGTACGTGGGAGGGCATAAGGTCGGCGAGGACCAGCCAGCGAAGCGCGCCCCCTCCTGCAAAGGACGGGGGCTTTTTATTTCAGGTTGTAGATTGCAGATTGCAGATTGCGCTCTACAATCTGCAATCTACAATCTGCAACTCGGAGGCGATATGCTCCTGGAGCGCTACCGCGAATTTTTGCCGATCACCGACCGCACGCCGCTGCTGACGCTCAACGAGGGCAACACCCCGCTCGTCGCCGCGCCGCGCCTGTCCGCCGCGCTGGGCGTGCGCGAGCTACATCTCAAGTTCGAGGGTATGAACCCGACCGGCTCGTTCAAGGATCGCGGCATGGTCATGGCGGTGGCCAAGGCGCTGGAGGAAGGCGCAACCTCGATCATCTGCGCCTCGACCGGCAACACATCGGCCAGCGCCGCGGCCTATGCGGCCCGCGCCGGGATCGAGGCGATCGTGGTCGTGCCATCGGGCAAGATCGCGCTCGGCAAGCTGGCCCAGGCGCTGATGTACGGCGCGCGGCTGCTGGTGATCGAGGGCAACTTCGACCAGGCGCTCAGCACAGTCTGCGAGTTTTCCGACCGCTATGCGATCACGCTGGTCAACTCGGTCAACCCGTTCCGCCTGGAAGGCCAGACCACCGCCGCCTATGAGATCTGCGACGCGTTGGGCGGCCCGCCCGATGCGCTGTGCCTGCCGGTCGGCAATGCCGGCAATATCTCGGCCTACTGGCTCGGCTTCTGCCGCTACCACCAGGCCGGCAAGATCGCCCACCGGCCGCGCATGCTGGGCTTTCAGGCCGCCGGCGCCGCGCCGATCGTTCTCGGTGCGCCGGTCGAGCACCCCGAGACGGTGGCGACCGCGATCCGCATCGGCAACCCGGCCAGCTGGAAACTGGCGGTGAAGGCGCGCGACGAGTCGGGCGGGCTGATCGAGAGCGTGACCGACGAGCAGATCATCGCCGCCTGGCGCGACCTGGCGCGGCTCGAAGGGGTGTTCTGCGAGCCGGCCTCGGCGGCTGGCGTGGCCGGCCTCAAGATGCTGATCGAGCAGGGTCGCGCCGAGAAGGACGCGCGCTATGTGGCGGTGCTGACCGGCCACGGCCTGAAGGATCCCAGCCTGGCGGTCGAGCAGTTCGCCGCCCCGCAGCCAGTGCCGGCAGAGATCGGCGCTATTGTGAAATGGCTCGGCTGGTAGTTTCCAGTCAGCAGTCAGCAGTAGCCAGAGCCGTCTGCTGCCGACTGCCGACCGCCGACTGTCTACTTCCAGGAGAGATCAGTATGTCCCTTCTTGTCATGAAATTTGGCGGAACATCGGTCGGGAACGCGACGGCGATCGCGGCGCTGGCTGACATCACACGCGAGCAGCTGTCGGTATGGGATCGGGCGGTGGTGGTCGTCTCGGCGATGAGTGGCGTGACCGACCAGCTCATCCAGGGCGCGCAGACAGCAGCCGCAGGCGATGCCGAGCGCTACAAGGCTATCGCTGCGCGGCTGCGCGAGAAGCACGCCGCCGCGCTGATGGAGCTGGTGGACACACCGGATGATGCCGCGGCGACACGCGCGCCGATCGAGCAGCTGCTCGACGAATTCGAGCTGCTGTGCCACAGTGTCCACGTGCTGGGCGAGGCCTCGCCGCGCGCGCTGGATGCTATCTCAGGCCTGGGCGAGCGCATAAGCGCGCGGCTGGTTGCGGCCACGCTGCGGGCGCGCGGCACTCCGGCCGAAGCGGTGGACGCGACCGAGATCGTGGTGACCACGGCGCACTTCGGCAGCGCGGTGCCGCTGCAGCCGCAGACGCGCGACCGCGCGCAGGCGCGGCTCGGCCCGCTGCTGGCGCGCAGTGTGGTGCCGGTGGTCACCGGCTTCATCGGCGCCACTGAGAGCGGCGCCAGCACTACGCTCGGCCGCGGCGGCAGCGATTATAGCGGCGCGATCCTCGGCGCGGCGCTGGACGCCGATGAGGTGGCGATCTACACCGATGTGGACGGCGTGATGACCACCGACCCACGCCTGGCGCCCGACGCGCGCGTGATCCCGGTGGTCTCCTACGCCGAGATGGGCGAGTTGGCCTACTTCGGGGCCAAGGTGCTGCACCCGCGCACCATCCGCCCCGTCGTCGAGCGCCAGATACCGCTGCGCATCCGTAACACCTTCAACCCTACCCACTCCGGCACGCTGGTAGTGGATCAGGGCGAGCCAGGCGGCCGCGCGATCAAGGCCGTCACATCGATCAAGGGCATGAGCATGATCACCGTCGAGGGCCGCGGGATGATCGGCGTGCCGGGCGTGGCGGCGCGCACCTTTGGCGCTGTAGCCAGTGTCGGCGCGAATGTGCTGATGATCTCGCAGGCTTCGTCGGAGCAGAGCATCTGCTTCGTGGTGCCGGCGGCATCGACCGGAGCGGTGGCGAAGGCGCTCGAGGACGCGCTGGCCAACGAGCTGGCGCGGCGCGACGTCGACCGGATCGCCGCGCGCGACAGCGTGGTGATCGTCACCGCCGTCGGCGCGGGCATGCGCGAGACGCCGGGCGTCGCCAGCATGGTCTTCGGCGCGCTGGCCGAGCAGAAGATCAACGTGATCGCGATCGCGCAAGGCTCATCGGAATGCTCGATCAGCGTGGTGATCGCCGGCGGCGACGCCGACGCGGCCGTGCGGGCGATCCACGCCCTGACGATCTAACTCTTTTACCGCCAAGAACGCCAAGGTACGCCACAGAAGTTGAAATGATGAACGAGCAGACACCCCCAGCAAGGATCATACATACGCCTCGTGGCGATGTAACGATCCGTCCAACCCGCGAAGACGATGCGCCGGCCTACCGCGCGCTGCGGATGAAGGGGCTGCAAGCGCACCCTGAGGCGTTTGGCATGGACTACGCGACCAGCGCGACGCAGCCGATCGAGTACTGGCAGGCGCGCATGCGCAGCGGCGCGGGCGGCCCGGAGGGAGTGACCTACGTGGCCGACGCCGCCGGCGAGCTGATCGGCATGACCGCGTTGGTGCGCAATGATTTGGTGAAAACCAGGCACGCCGGCTCGATCTTCGGCGTCTACACCCACCCGGACTGGCGCGGGACCGGCGTCGCCGACGCGCTGATCGAGGCATGCGTGGACTACGCCCACGCGCTTGGCTTACGCCTGCTGCGGCTGGGCGTCGCGACGACCAATATTAGTGCGATCCGGCTCTATCAGCGCCGCGGCTTTCGCGTCTACGGCATCGAGCCCGAGTCGATCCAGCACGACGGCGTTTATTATGACGAGCTACTTATGGCGCGGAGGCTCGAATGAGCAAGCGGACGATTGGCACGATCGAGCAGGAGTTTCATCTGCTTTGCAGCGATGGCCACTACGCCGCCGCGTACGATCTGGCCACACGCGAAGCCGGCCGCTTTCCCGCCTCGGCCCAGCCGATCGTCTATAACTGGCGCTTCTGCACCGCCTGCCTGATGGGCGACCCGGCGCTCGCGCTGCGGCTGATCCAGGAGGCGCTGGACGCTGGGCACTACTACAGCGCGGCCGCGCTGCGCGAAGATACGGATCTGGCGGCGCTGCACGGTCTGCCTGGGTTCGAGCGACTGGTCGAGCTCTCGGACCGGCGCCACGGGGAGTCGGCGGCGCGCGCCAGGCCGCAGCTGAAACTCCTCGTGCCGGAAAACGGCGCGCCGCCCCACCCGCTCTTGCTAGCCCTGCATGGCAATCGTTCCAACCTGGTGGTCTCGGAGCGCTACTGGCGCTCGGCGGTCCAGCAGGGCTGGCTGGTGGCGCTGCCGCAGTCCTCGCAGGCGATGGGCGAAGGGACGTACGGCTGGAACGACCGCGCCTGGGCCGTGCGCGAGATCAAGCAGCATGCCGCCGGCGTGCACGAGCTGCACCCGATCGACCGGGCGCGGATGGTGATCGCGGGGTTCTCGATGGGCGGCGGGCTGGCGGCCTGGCTGGCGCTCGGCGGCGAGCTGCCGGCGCGTGGCTTTATCGGCGTCGGGCCATACCTGTCCAGCGTCGACGTGATGCTACCGCTGCTCGAGGCGCCGCGCGAGCATCCGCTGCGGGCCTACCTGGTGGCCAGCCAGCGCGACGAGTATTGCTATGCCGTGGCCCAGAAGCTGGCGGAGCTGCTGCCGCAACACGATATCGCCTGCGAGCTGGAGCTGCACCCCGACCTGGGGCACGATTTTCCGCCTGAGTTCGAGCGCAGCCTGATCAAGGGGCTGGATTTCATTTGTCAATGATACGACAGAACAACGAATAGGAGCGAACCAATGCCGAACCGTAAAATCCCGATCGCCATCCTCGGCGCGACAGGCGCCGTGGGCCAGCGTATGATCCAACTGCTGGCCGGCCACCCCTGGTTCGAGATCGCCGCGCTGACCGGATCGGATCGCACCGTGGGCAGGCCGTATGGCGAACTGGTGCGCTGGGTGCTGGAAGACGCGCCGCCCAGCGATATCGCCCACATGATGGTACAGCCCAGCGATACGGTGCAGGATGTAGCGATCGCGCTATCGGCGCTACCGACCGATGTCGCCAAAGAGATCGAGCCGCTATGGGCCGCGCGCACCGCCGTCTGCTCGAACGCATCGACCTACCGCATGGCTCCTGATGTGCCGCTGATCATCCCCGAGGTCAACGCCGACCACCTGGCAATGATCGAGCGCCAGCGCGCCGAGCGCGGCTGGCAGGGCTGCCTGATCACCAACCCCAATTGCGCCGCGATCGCGATCGTCATGGCGCTCAAGCCGCTGCACGATGCCTTTGGCGTGAAGACGGTCCACGCCGCGACTCTCCAGGCCGTCTCGGGCGCGGGCTATCCCGGCGTCGCCTCGCTCGACATCATCGACAACGTCATCCCCAATATCGCCAATGGCGGCGAGGAGGCCAAGATCGAGAGCGAGCCGCGCAAGCTGCTCGGCCGCGTGGTCGAGGGGCGCGTGGCCGAGGCGCAGATCGGGATCAGCGCCCAGGTGACGCGCGTGCCAGTGATCGACGGCCATACCGCGCTGCTGTCGGTGGCGTTCGAGCGCAAACCCACGGTAGCCGAGGCGATCGCGGCGTTGGAGGCATTCCAGGCGCCCGAGCAGGTGCGTGGGCTACCCAGCGCCCCGGAGCACACAATCCTCGTCCGGCGCGAGGCCGACCGACCGCAGCCGCGCCGCGACCGCGACGCCGGCAAGGGCATGAGCGCCGTGGTCGGGCGAGTGCGCGAATGCCCGCTGCTGGATCTGCGGCTCGTCGCGCTATCACACAACACCATCCGCGGTGCGGCCGGCGGGGCGCTGCTGAATGCCGAGTTGCTCGTCTCAATGAATGTCGTCTCATAAACGACCGAAGACTAAGGAAGACCATTGCTCCTGACCAAGCATGGCTTCGCGAAAATCCCGTCGAATACACTCCAGAAGCTGAACCAGCTGAAGACGAAGAGCTCTAAGGGATCTGGAAAATCTAAATCATCCCTGGGGAGGTGTGGAGGGGCCTTCGG
>DATFXE010000693.1:0-8965 GCA_035258585.1 Roseiflexaceae bacterium
CCGCCGGCCGTGCAGGAGCCCATCACCGCCGCTATCTGCGGGATGCTGGCGGCCGACATTTGCGCCTGGTTGAAGAAGATGCGCCCGAAATGATCGCGATCGGGAAATACTTCGGCCTGGAGCGGCAGGAACGCCCCGCCACTATCGACCAGATAGATGCATGGCAGGCGGTTTTGCTGGGCGATCTCCTGGGCGCGCAGATGCTTCTTGACTGTCAGCGGGTAGTAGGTGCCGCCCTTGACCGTCGCGTCGTTGGCGACGATCATGACCTCCTGGCCCTCGACCAGCCCGATCCCGGTGACGATCCCCGCCGCCGGCACCTCGTCGTCATAGACATCGTACGCAGCCAGTGGCGACAGCTCCAGGAACGCTGTGTCAGGATCGAGCAGCCGCTCGATCCGCTCGCGCACGAACAGCTTGCCGCGCGCCTCGTGCTTGGCGCGCGCCTCGGCTCGGCCGCCCTCCCGAATATCGGCCAGCACACCGCGCAGCTCGTCGATCAGCCGCTCATAGGCCGCGGCGTTGGCCTTGAACTCATCCGATTGGGTATCGATCTGAGAATGGATAATCGACATTGAAAATCCTCATCAACATCGCATAACGCAGCGGTGCTTTTCTTCTTTTTGTTGTTCGTTTTCGCTCTGCGAGCGAAAACGAACAACAGACTGCAATGATACAGGGGTTCATAGCTGATTCGCAACCCGCTGATGAAGGTTTAGCATCTCAGGCGGCGAATTCATTCGCGGCCTCATTCGCCGCCAATTAGTGCATCCGCCTCGATCTCCACCAGCATGGCCGGGTCGATCAGCCGCCGCACCTCGACCATAGCGGCGGCCGGGCGGATGTCGCGGAAGAATTCGCCATGCGCCCGGCCGATCTGCTCCCAATCGTCGATGTTCACCACATACATCCGCGTCCGCACGACATCCCGGAGGCTCGCCCCTGCCGCCTGGAGCGCCACCTGGATGTTCCGTAGCGTCTGAATCGTCTGCGCGTAGGCATCGCCCGGCCCCACCACCTGCCCATTCGCGTCAGTCGCGGTCGTGCCGGCCACATATACATTCGCGCCAACTCGCACCGCCCGTGAATAGCCGACTAGGGGCTCCCATGGTGTGCCGGTGCTGATATTCTGTCGCTGCATATCCGCATTTCTCCTCGTGCATTTCCAGGCTAGGTGTTGGGTAGTGGGTGTTGGGCCTGCTGACGCGTGCTATCTAACATCCAATACCTGCGCGCAAAGCGCCCTAGCGACGAACCACCGGCAGATCGACCCGCGGCGTCAGCGGCACATTCAGCTTTGGCACGACCAGCAGCGTGATCGAGCTGGCTGGGAAGGTCGCGCTGAAACTGCTGCCGACTGGCAGATCGGCCTGCTTGACGATCTGTTGCGCGTTCGCTGCGCTATAGCGATAGACCTGCGCCGGGCCGGACGGCTGGAAGCCGGCCAGGCTGATCTGGCTGGTCAAGCTGCCGCCGCTCTTGTTGATCACCATCAGCGTGAGCGCGCCGTCGCCGCGCCCGGCGGCATAGATCGCCAGCTGCCCCTGGTCGGCGCTGCTGGCGCGCACGCTCATTTCGCCGAACGCGCTGCCCTGGCCATCATAGTTGCGATACATGCGGAAGGCGAACGCGCCAGGCTGGCCGCTACTAGGCGGCTCCCATAGCGTTGCGAGGTCCAGCCCTTCGCGGCCAAAGATCCCCAGCACGTCGGCCTGTGCTAGCGCGCCGTTCATGCTATCCAGCGCGCCCCAATTGTACTCGCTAATCGCTAGCTTGGTGCCGGGGTAATGCTTCGCGACCCAGTCGCGCATGCGCGGGATCAGCTGCACCGCGCCGTTCACACCCACGCCATTGACTGCGGTCGCCTCGCCAGTGGATGGAATCCAGCTTTCGTCGACGTAGGTCGGGTCCCAGAGCGCACGGGCGGTGCGCAGGCGCAGCGCCTGAGTATTCGCATCGCCGGCCGGTGAAAGCGAGACGCCATTGGCCAGCGGGTAGTAGTGCAGGTCAAAGTAGTCGAGCACGCGCGTGTGGTTAGCGCTCTCATACGCTGCCATCTGCTGCAAATACCATTCGACGAACGGCTTGCCGCCGTGATTGTCGCGATCCTGTTGGGCGATCGTGTCCGGGAAATCGTTGTAGGATGCGTAGAAATAACGCGTCCAGCTATCCTGCACCGGTCCAAGCGTCAGCGCGGCCGGATCGATCGCCTTGATCGCGGCGGCGTACTGCTGGCCACGGTCGGTCAGCTCGTCGTAGGTCGAGTGGTCGGGGTGCACGTCGCGATGGGTCGAGTTCCACAGCCCCGGCTCGTTATCCAGATTGTAGAAGCGCACGCCGCCCTGGTCGGCCGTGCCGTAGCGCCCGACCAGGTGGCGCACCCAGTCTTGCACGAACGTCGGCCCAACCGCGATGCTGGTGTTTGCCGCCATACTGCCGCTCGTCACCGGGCTGCCGCTTCCATCGAGGCCACTACCACAGTTGGCGTCGAAAGGATCGAACGACTGCTGCGAAGGGAACTGGGTCTTAGGAAAACCGCAGTCGTACGGATGATCGGCCAGGCGACGCTTTGGCGTCCAGCCGATCAGCGGGATGGTCAGCAGCGTCTGGGTGGTTGTGTCGCGATCCTGCTCGACGAAACGATCGACACTCGAATCGTTCGGCAAGGTGGCGGAGGTGCCGTCTGGGATGTTTTCAAAGTAATAGTCTGAGCCGGTGTTATGCACGTCGATCTGCCAGTTGTAGCGAGTGGTCGAATTGCCGCCCCAGCGCCGCACCGGCAGCCGCAGATCCTGCGCCAGCGTCGCGTCGGCGAAGTTCATGCCGTAGATCAGCCCACTGATCGCATGCTGATCGCTGCCGGCGTCAACGCTGAGCGCCGGCCCGATTGCCGCCATAGCCGGGCGATCAGGCGCTGAAGCGAGTGTGAGCGCCGCGATCATCAGAAATAAGAGCAGAGACGTACTGATGCAGTGTGAGCGGAACATTGCGATCCTTTCTCTGGACAACAAACCGAGCAACGACATGCTCGGCTGATTGCCGAAAGCCGTGCCACCAGCGCATCATAGCACTGAAAACGCTGGTGCAATGCCTGCGTGCGTGTTGCGTTCGGCCAGCAACTCGGCTTTGTGATCGCAATGTCATCCGATTATTTTAGGACTTACGCAGTTGGCATTTTAGCGGGGGGCGCGCGGGCCGCAGGCCCCCGAGAACCTTCTTTTTCCACCCACCTGTGGCGGCAATGCCGCCACAGGTGGGTGGAAAAAGAAAGGGGTTCTTTAAATGCTACTAACCCACCACTGGCGCTGAAAGCGCACTAGGCTCCAGCCGCGCGTTCCAGTTCGGCCACCGCGTCCGCCAGCTCGGCGACGATCGGGTGCGTGTTTAGCTTCGCCCGAACGGCATCCAGAATGGCGTGATAATACTCCAGAGTCGGAGCAGGTCCGCGCTTGAAGCGCTCCCACACAGCCGGCCCGGAGCTGCGCAGGTCGGCGGAGATCGAGCGAGCATTGTGGATGGCGTCGGCGGCCTTGAGCGCGGCGACATCAGGCCCGCCGGCCTGAAGATGAGCCAACTTCTCGGCCTTGCGCTGCTCCCAAGGCAGCTCGGCTCCATCGACCGACTTGGTCTCGGATACAGCATCGACCAGCTGGGCCACACTGTCGCCGAACTCAGCCGCGATGGCGGCAAGCGACGTGTCGGTATCCTCAACTGCGTCGTGGAGCAGCCCGGCGATCGCCAGATCTTCGCCAAAGCCGTGCCGCATCAAGATGACCGAGACATGGACGGGGTGCGCGATATACGGCAGATCGGTGCCCTTGCGCAACTGATCGCGGTGCGCCCGCGCAGCCAGCCGCAGCGCAGCATCATACCGATAAGAAAAAGCGAACATTCGATACCTCGTGTCGGGTGACGAGTGACGAGTGACGGGTGTCGATCTGGCTCACCCGTCACTCGTCACTCGTCACTCGTCACTCGTTATGGTCTCCACCTATGCAGCGGTACTTCATATTTCGCGGTTCTTGGAAGTTCTCGATTCTTGGCCCGCCACCTGCCGGCAGGTGTTTGCACACGCCAGCCTTGAGCGTCTGGCCCGGCACTTCATGGCCCAACAATTCTTCGAGCATGCGTGCGCATCCCAGCAGCGCCGGCAGATCGACTCCGGTGGCGATGCCCATCTCATGCAGCATATGAATCAGGTCTTCACTGCAAATATTGCCGGGCGCGCCTGGCGCGAATGGGCAGCCGCCGATCCCGCCGGCGCTGGCGTCGAAGCGATCCACGCCGACCTCCAGTGCCGCCAGCACGTTCGCCAGGCCGGCGCCGCGGGCGCTATGCGGGTGCAGCCGCACATGCGCGCGCGGAAATTGTTCGTGAAAAGCCAGCATGACAGCTTGCACCAGCCGCGGATGCGCCATGCCGGTCGTATCGCCCAGCGTGATCTGCTCGGCGCCCAGGTCGAGTAGGCGCCCCGAAAGCTCCAGCACACGCTCGATCGGCACATCGCCCTCGAACGGGCAGCCGAAGACCACCGAGAGCACGCCGTCGAACAAGCAGCCCGCGCTGTGCGCGATCGCGGCGATCTCGGCGGCCTGCGCCAGCGACTGCTCGATGCTCATATTGACATTGCTCTGATTGTGACTTTCCGATGCGCTCAAGAACACCTGGATCGCATCGGCGCCAGCCGCGGCCGCGCGCCGCGCACCGATCGCGTTGGGCGCGATCGCGCTGTACACAATGCCAGGCCGGCGCTCGATCCGCGCGAAGACCTCGGCGGTGTCGGCCATCTGCGGGACGTTCCGTGCCCGTACGAACGACCCAACTTCGATAAACTCAAAGCCAGTGGTCGCGAGCGCATCGATCAGCCGAACCTTGTTGTCGGTGGTCAGAATGACATCTTCATTCTGCAGGCCGTCGCGCGGGCTAACCTCGCGGATGCTGACACGGGCGGGGAGCGTTTCTAACGAAAGCATTTCTTCACCTCATCGTGAAGGAAAGACCAAGCGACAAGGAGACAAGGAGCGAGTGTGCTCATCGCACAGATCTCCTTGTCTCCCTCTCACTCGGTCTGGAGCATGTAGCCCATACTACGAATACTGACCAGCGCTACTCCGCCGACGCCGGTCGATTCGATCTTGTGGCGCAGCCGGGCGATATGCGGGCGCAGTAGCGCGCGCGCCTCGTCTTCCGGTTGGGCGCGGCCATAGACTGCCTCGGAGAGCGTGCTGTAGCTCAAGGCGGTGTCGGGCTGCTGGGCCAGCGCCGTCAGCAGCGCGAACTCGGTGCGGGTCAGCGCCAGCATCTGGTTGCCTAAGCTGGCACCATGGCGGCGCAAATCCAACAGCAGCGGCCCCACCTCGATCCGATCTGAGTTGGCCGGCTGGGTCGGCACCTGGCCGGTGGCGCCGTTCTCAATCAGCCCGAGCGCCCGCGCGCTGTCGCTTATTCGTTGCAGCAGCTCGCTGCGCTGCCGCGCGGTGCGGCGCTGCTCCAGCCCGCGCTCGACCCGCTCGCGGATGTCGTTGACTTGCGCCGGCTTGAGCAGATAATCGAACGCGCCATGGCGCAGCGCCGAGATCGCGCTATTGATCGACCCGTGGGCGGTCAGCAGAATAACCTCAGTCGCCGGCCATGCCTGCTTGATCTCGCGCAGAATCTCGATACCATCGGTGTCGCCGAGCTGCAAGTCCAGCAGCACCAGGTCGAACTCTTCGCCGGCCAGCAAATCACGCGCATCGCCGCCGCTTCCAACCGATTGGACCCGGTAGCCCTGTGCGCGGAGCGCGGCCTCCAGCATCATCCGCACAGCGCGCTCGTCGTCGACGACCAGAATCGTCGCGGGTTGCCTCATACGACTTTCTCCTCAGGGGCGATCGGCAACACAATCGTAAATGTCGTTCCCTCGCCAGGTTTGCTCTGGACGCTGATGCGCCCCATGTGCCGCTCGACAATCGCCTTACTCGTATATAAGCCCAGGCCCATGCCACGCTCTTTGGTGGTGTGCAGGCCGTCGAAGATGCGTGGCAGCTGCTCGGGCGGTATCCCGAAGCCGGTGTCTGTTACAGTGATGACCGCGCCGCGTCCTAAGGAGCGATCCTCGGCCACATAGGTCTGAACATGTAGCAGACCGCCCTCGACCATGGCCTCTGCGGCGTTAAGAACGAGGTTCAGCAGCACCTGTTTGAGCTGGTCGGCGACTGCATTAATCTTCGGTAGCTCGGGATCCATCTCGCGTAGCAGCCGGATACGGCCACGTTCGAGCTGCTTGCCGGTCAGCAGCAGCACACTATTGGCCAGATCATTCAGGTCCACCTCGGCGAGCACATCGGCGCGTGGGCGATACAGATCGCGCAGGCGCGCCAGCACCTGAACGATCCGCTCGATCTCCTCTTCAGCCAGCTTGAGGAAGCGCTCGTTTGGGATGTCGGGAGGGCATTGCTCCAGAAACAGCGACAGAAAGCCCTGGATCGCTTGCAGCGGGTTGCCCACCTCGTGTGCGATGCTGGCGGCGAGCTGGCCGATCGCTGCCAGCTTTTCCGCGCGCACCAGCTGTGTCTGCAAGGCGACACGCTCGGTGATATCCTCCCAGACCTCGACCACTTGATACGGCCGGCCGTTATGATCGAACAGCGGAATACTGGCGATCTCTTGCAGATCCTGGGCGCCATCGGGCCGGGTCATCGTGCGCCGCACTCGCTCGGGCTTGCCACTTACGAAGGTTCGCTCGGCGGGCGAACCCGACCAGGCGCCAAGTGAGGCCGCGTAGGCCATCCCGACCAGTGTCGCTGGCTCGAAGCCGAAGCGCTCGGACAGTGCCCGATTGGCCGCCAGGATATTGCCGGCCGGATCGATCAGCGCCAACCCCATCGGCACGCTGTCGATCACGCCGCGGATGAGGTTACGGCTGACTTGGATCTCACGCAGCCGCGTGCGTTCCTCGATCTCCTCAGCCTGAAACTGCAACAGCGCCACCTGCCGAGTCGCATCCAACGCCGCGGCGGCCAATCGCGCAGCTGCTTGCGCGCGATCGAAGTCGATCGCCTGCTCATCCTCATACAGCAGCAGCGCCGCGCCGATCGCTTGATCTTCGACCACAATCGGCAGGGCCAGTGCCGGCCACTCACCCGCGCGCACGATCAGCGCCTCGCGCGTAGCAAAGGCACGCCGCAGCAGCGCCGCCCCGTCCAGGGCGCGCCAGGTTGGCAGGTCTTTTGCACGTCCGCTCATCGCCAGGAGCCGCGGCGTCTGACCGGCTCGCTCGGCCAGTGCCACATAGCAGGCCCATGCACCAACACTCGCCCCAAGCGAGCCGGCGACCCGTTCGGCGCTGGCGCGCAAGGTGCGCGGCGTGGAAGCAGTGCCCACTGGCTGTGTCCCCGCTGACGCGCTCATATCTATTCCTTGTCAGTTGTCGCCATGATCATGCTGACTTAGAGGCGTACCTCCTTGCAGCTATTGTTACATCTGCGGCTGGTGTTGTCAAGAGTTGGCTCTCGTAAGCGTCAGCAGACGATTTTCCACAATCTGTAAACACACTCTTGACACAGAACACGTGTTTTCGTATAATAGCAATTACTACATTAGTTCTAGCGAACATGTTTGCGGCCTCTTGTCGTCTGGGCACCAAGCTCGGAGCGGCCGCAGTCAACGAAAGGACAACTGCAATGCGCTCCCCAGACGCTCTATCGAACCGACAAAAAGAAATATTGGGCTACATCGAGGATTTCGTGCAAGATCACGGCTACCCGCCGGCGATCCGCCAGATCCAAGAAAAGCTCGATATCTCTTCGACATCGGTGGTCGCCTATAACCTGAAGGCGCTGGAGTCCAAGGGGCTGATCAAGCGCGAAGGCAAAGTATCGCGTGGCATCACCATGTCCGACGCCACACCACTGAGCCCGAGCCGCCGCCGCGGGGCGCAGGTGCCGCTGCTCGGCGTGATCACAGCAGGCTCGCCGCTGCCCGGCCCGGAGGAGATCACCACCGAGTCAGCCGAGACGATCGAGGTTCCGGCCGAGCTTGCGCCGCCGGAGAAGCTCAAGGATGTGTATGCCCTACGTGTGCGCGGCCAATCGATGATCGACGCACTGATCGACGATGGCGATATCGTGCTGCTGCGCTACCAGGAAACGGCCGAGAACGGCCAGATGGTCGCCGCACGAATCGAGGATGAGAACGCGGTGACGCTGAAGAAGTTCTACAAAGAGGGCAACCGCGTCAAGCTCCAGCCGGCGAACTCGACCATGGACCCGATCTATGTCGACGCCGCCAACGTCAGCATCCAGGGCCGCGTGGTTGGCGTGCTGCGGCAGATGCTCTAGAAGCTCCAGTGCTAACGAATGTAAGCCCCGCGATCAGCTGGTTCCTCACCTGATCGCGGAGCTTTTTGTGTCCCGCTTATGTCTCAAGTCGCGGTCGGAACTTGTACCCATAGACGATCAAGCCATCCGGCCCCAGATCGCGCAGCCGGCGTGTGACCATCTCGACCGGCATGCCGATCGTCACCTCCGCAATATCGCAATCGCTAATCTGGGCGGTGATGGTGGGTCCTTCTTCCAGCTGTATTAACGCCAGAATATACGGCGACTGCTCGTCGTAGCCTGCCGGCGGCTGTCGAACCACGCTGAAAGAGTAGACTGTTCCCAATCCGCCCAGCGTATGCGGCTCCCAGGCCGCGTCAGCCTGCCCGTTCGCGGGCAGTGGCGGAAAGCGCACCGCGCCGCTGTCCCGATGGCGCTGCCCTTCCAGCCGGTAGCGCGCGGCGCGCTGGCGCCAGTGTTTGGCTAGATCCATAATGTTGCCCCTTTGGATGAAGGACCAAAGACGAAAGATCGACGCAATCTTGGTCGTTTGTCCTTGGTCCTTCGTCTATTCTGCTACAAAAATATGTGTGGCCGCTGTCGTGCCGATCCCACCGAGGCACTGAGCCAGCGCCGCCCGCGCGCCCGTCACTTGCGCCTTACCC
>DATFXE010000694.1:0-6549 GCA_035258585.1 Roseiflexaceae bacterium
CGCCGACTGGATGAGCGCGGCCTCATTCATCTCAATGGCCGGCACGCTCTGGCTGCTGGGCTACGAGGGCCTGGCCTATATCATGGGCTGGACGGGTGGGTATGTGCTGCTGGCGCTGCTGGTGGCACCCTACCTGCGCAAGTTCGGCCAATACACCATCCCCGATTTTGTCGGGGCGCGCTACGATGGCAACCGCGCCCGCGTGGTGGCCGCTGTGATCGGCGTGATCGTCTCGTTCACCTATGTCACGGCCCAGGTGACCGGCATCGGGATCATCATGAGCCGCTTCCTGGGGGTGAATTATCTTGCCGGCGTGCTGATCGGGCTGGGGGCGGTGCTGTTCTGTACCTACCTCGGCGGCATGCGCGCGATCACCTGGACCCAAGTGGCGCAGTGTATCATTCTGCTGATCTCCTACCTGGTGCCGGTGACGATTCTGTCGCTGCGCTCGACCGGCGTGCCACTGCCACAGATCATGTACGGCGAGGCGCTCCAGCGGATCACTCAGCTCGAGGCGGCGCAGGGCATCACAAAGTCGTATATCACACCCTTCAACGACTGGACGCCCTGGAACTTCCTGGCGCTGATAACCTGCCTGATGTTTGGCACCGCCGGCCTGCCGCACATTCTGATGCGCTTCTACACGGTGCCGGATGTCGGCTCGGCCCGCCGCAGCGTCGGATGGGCCATGGTGTTTATCAGCCTGCTCTACTTCACCGCGCCTGCCTATGCCGCGTTCTCGCGCTGGGAAGTGCTGCAGAATATGGTCGGCAAGCGGATCGCCGCGGTGCCGGAATGGGCTGCCAACTGGTCAAGCGCCGGGCTGATCGAGTTCACCGACCTGTCGGCGCTCGAAGGCGTGCCGATCGGTAACCTACCCCGCTGGGCCGCCGATATGGTCGCGCGCGGCGCGCTGGTCATCCACGATGCCAATGGCGATGGACTCATTCAGCTGGCCGAACTGTCCGGCGAGGCCACCAAGCGCACCAAGACGACGAACCCAACCGACGGCATCTTGCAGTTCGACGAGCTGAAGATCGACCCGGATGTAGTAGTGCTGGCAACACCGGAGATCGCCGGGCTGCCGCACACGATCGCCGCGCTGGTGGCGGCCGGCGGCTTGGCGGCGGCGCTCTCGACCGCCGACGGGCTGCTGCTGGTAATCGCCTCGGCCCTCTCGCACGATATCTACGCCCGGACGCTCTACCCCGGCGGCCCGGCCGGCGAGCGGCTGCTGCTCGGCCGGGCCATGATCTTCGCCGCGGCAGTCGCGGCAGCCTTCGCGGCCACCAGAAGGTTGGCGATCATCATCCAGCTGGTCGCTTGGGCCTTCTCGTTAGCGGCGGCGACCTTCTTTCCGATCCTGGTGCTGGGCATCTTCTGGAAGCGCGCCAACGGCCGCGGCGCCGTGGCCGGCATGATCTCCGGCCTGCTGGTCACGCTCATCTATATGCTGCTGAACGCCTGGAACCCCAACTTCAACATCCTTGGCATCACCAATGTGGCCGCCGGCATCTTTGGCGTGCCGGTCAACTTCATCGTCACCTACACCGTCAGCAAGCTCACCGCGCCACCCTCGGCCGAAGCCCAGGCGCTAGTGGACGCGCTGCGGCAGCCGTAGGAGCCCAGAACCGAGAACCGGGTGCCCTCTGGGCGAACCGAGAACCTTATAACGGCTGGTTCTCGGTTCTCGATTCTTGTCCGATCTTTACCCAATCTTTACAGAAACATCCTGATCTCGCATCATAAAGCCATCCTCTCCTTGTTCGGCCCCAGCCAATGTTTACAGAAAGTTCACCGTAGGCTTGATCCAGCTTGACAATCAGAACGTATGATTGAACCATCACATACTGGCTTCAACTATATATAGGACTTACGCAGTTAGCGTTTTAGCGGGGGTCACCCAGAGGGTACCCGGGGCAGCAGGCTCCCGTGAACCTTCTTTTCCGCCCACCCGTGGCGGCTTTGCCGCCACGGGTGGGCGGAAAAAGCAGTTCTTTGGAGGGCAAAGCCCTCCAAACCTCCCTATAAAGGTAGAGAGAAGTGTTTTCTGGAGAAGGAGGTAGCCCGCGCATCCATAACCGCCCCAGGCAAAGCCTGAAGACGCGTTTCCAGCAGACCCGGCAACCTCGCCGCACCATCAACATCCAATGAAGTGATGCATGGCCGTAAGCTCGAAGGAGAAAACCTATGGCTACGATGGCAGCCGCCACACGCAGGACCGAAGACACCCGCGGGATCTGGAAGGTTATCCTGGCATCATCCTCTGGCACATTGATCGAATGGTACGATTTCTATATCTTCGGCACCTTGGGCGTCTTCATTGCACCGCTATTCTACCCGCCGGGCAATGCGGCGATCCAGTTCCTCGTCTTCCTGGCAACCTTCGCGACCGGTTTTGCTGTCCGCCCATTCGGCGCGATCGTGTTTGGGCGCGTCGGCGATCTAATCGGGCGCAAGTATGCCTTCCTGGTAACACTGACGCTCATGGGTCTATCGACTGCAGTCATCGGCCTGCTGCCGCCCTACGCGACGATCGGCATTCTGGCGCCGATCATCCTGGTCCTGCTGCGGCTGCTGCAAGGGCTGGCCCTCGGCGGCGAGTACGGCGGAGCGGCAACCTATGTCGCCGAGCACGCGCCCGACGATAAGCGCGGGGTTTATACCAGCTTCATCCAGACTACCGCGACCGTCGGCCTATTTGTCTCGCTGATCGTGATCCTGATCACGCGCGAGACGATGGCTGCGGATGATTTCAAGCAGTGGGGCTGGCGGATCCCGTTCTTGCTGTCCTTCATCTTGGTGGGTATGTCGATTTACATCCGCCTGCGGCTGCGCGAATCGCCGCTGTTCGCCAAGCTTAAGGATCAGGGCAAATCGTCGACATCGCCGCTCAAGGATAGTTTCGGCAACCGGCGCAACTGGAGGCTGATCTTGCTGGCGCTCTTCGGCGCCACAGCGGGCCAGGCGGTCGTCTGGTACACTGGCCAGTTCTACGCGCTGTTCTTCTTACAGACCGTATTGAAGATCAACTATATCACTTCCTATATCATCATCGCCGCCGCCCTGATAATCGGCACGCCGTTCTTCTTAGTGTTCGGCGCGCTCTCCGATCGGATCGGCCGCAAGAAGATCATGATGGCCGGCTGCCTGATCGCCGCACTGACCTATGTGCCGATCTATATGGGGATGAAGGCCGCGGCCGGCCCAATCACCGGCGAGGGCGCTGCCGCAGTGGCGGCGAACCCCAACAGCGTGGTGCTGACACTACTGGTACTCATCCAGGTCATCTACGTCACGATGGTCTATGGCCCGATCGCTGCATTCCTGGTTGAGCTATTTCCCGCCAAGATCCGCTACACCTCAATGTCGCTGCCCTACCATCTGGGCAACGGCGAGTTCGGCGGCTTCTTACCGCTGGTCGCCTCAGCGATCGTGGTGTGGACCGGCAACATCTACGCTGGACTAGCCTATCCGATCATCGTCGCGCTGATAACCTTCGTGGTCGGTTCGCTCTACCTACCGGAGACCAACCACGTCCGAATCTGGGATGAGGTTAACGAGACCAATACATCCTCGCATGAAGTCGAGGCCAATATCAGCGAATTATTCCGCAAACAGTCGGCACGTGGCTAAACGCAGTCCTTCAGAATGACAACGGTCCTCGGAAGCGTGCCGCCTCCGAGGACCGTTTTTGTCGCATGTCGGTGTCTCTTGTCAGAAGACCAATCGTCATGTATCATGCCAACCCGTACGCCGTATCTACGCGTCTCAGAGCCGCGATTATGCGCTGAGTTTACCGTGGATTGCAACAAGCTATGGAGTGAGGCATGGATGCAGCTGCACACCTGATATCGGCGGTCCGCGATCGACCCGACCGAATCGCCTCGGCCCTGTGGGATTGGCTTCAACGCTATAATTGGAACACTCAGCAGCTAGCAGATTATCTGGCCTGCTCGACTACGATGCTGGAGCGCCTGGCGCTGGTGTCGCGGCCGCGCCCCGGCGCCGATTGGGAAGATGACATCGAGATCATCGCCATCTCGCTGCGCCTCAACCACGATGCGCTACGGGCGATCCTCAGCGAGGATGAAGCCCCAGCCGCGCGCCAGCTCGGCGCGTGACAGTCGGCAGAAGGCAGTAAGCAGTAGATTCGGGTATTACTTACTTCCTTCTGCCGACCACCTGCCGCTTACTGCATCCTGGCCCGGCGTATGTAGCGCAAGGCCAGCGCCACCAGCATCGCCAGCACAAGGTTCGCAAACCATGGGATCGGCGTCCGAAACCAGAGCGCGGCGCCATATGTCACTCCCATGAATACCGTGAAGAGCAAGGCAAAAATCAGGAGGGTGCCCTCCCAGCTCGACTGCTTCGGTCGCATTTCTTCCTCACAAGACTTATCTCCCGCTACGCCAGTATACCACGCTGCCTGGCTGCCCCGGCACACCGTCTCGTGCAAAATATCCATAGGAGTTACGCGGTTGGGTTCTTTGGAGGGCTTTGCCCTCCAAAGAACCCCTTTCTTTTTACCCACCTCTGGCGGCAAAGCCGCCAGAGGTGGGTAAAAAGAAGATTCTCGGGGGCATGCGGCCCCGGGTACCCTCTGGGTGACCCCTGCTAAAACGCCAACTGCGTAAGTTCTAATCCAATTGAGAATGGCTCGAAGACGAATGCAGCCAAAAGCCAATTCTCCGCGTTCGTCCGCGGCCATCCGCGTCCAATTCATGGAGAAGTCTGAGCAGCTCGCAACCCGTTTGGCTTGCCGCATGATACCCCAGATGCTATACTATCGGTGCGCCTTGTGTAGGCGCGCTGCTACGTCAATCGGCACGACACAGAGGTGACTTTCATGGCGATTGCCTCCGAGATCACGCGCTCGGCAGAGCTGCTATTGCCCCCCCAAACTCCACGCTATTTCAACCGCGAGCTGAGCTGGCTGGAGTTCAACCGGCGAGTGCTGGAGGAGGCGCTCGACGAACGAAACCCATTGCTGGAGCGCGTGAAGTTCCTGTCGATCTTCAGCACTAACCTCGACGAATTCTTTATGATCCGCGTCGCCGGTATCAAACAACAGGTCGCGGCAGGCGTGATCGGTCGCTCGCCCGATGGGACGACGCCAGCCGAGCAGTTGGCAGCGATCCGGCGCGTCGTCGACCTGTTGACCGATCAGCATCGCCGCTGCTGGCTCGAGGATGTTCAGCCAAAGCTATGCGACCAGGGCATCCACCTGCTCGACTACGCCGAGCTGACCGATCAGCAGCGCGCCTTCTGTAAGGACTACTTCGAGCGCGAGATCTTTCCGGTGCTCACGCCGCTGGCGTTCGACCCCAGCCATCCCTTCCCGCAGATCTCGAACCTGAGCATCAACCTGGCGGTGGTGATCAGCGATCAGGAGGAGGGCGAGCTGTTCGCACGCGTCAAGGTGCCGGCCGTGCTGCCGCGCCTGATACCGATCGCAGGCGGCGCGTGCGATGGCCCCGAACAGATCCCGCCCGAGCGCCGGCACTGCTTCGTCTGGCTCGAACAGGTGATCGCCGAAAATGTGGATGCGCTGTTCCCTGGCATGGAAGTGGCCGAGGCGTATGTCTTCAGGATCACGCGCAACGCCGATGTCGAGATCCAGGAGGAGGAGGCGGCCGACCTGCTGCGCACGATCGAGCAGGGCGTGCGCCAGCGCCGCTTCGGCGCAGTGGTGCGGCTCACCATCCAGCACAACATGCCACAGCGCATCCGCGATCTGCTGCTGGCGAACCTCAAGATCACATCGGACGACCTCTACGAGGTGGTTGGGCCGCCCGGCTTGTCGGATCTCATGTTACTGACGAAAATCGATCGCCCCGATCTGAAGGACCCGCCGTTCTACCCGGCCATCCCGGCGCTGTTGCGCCACGCGCGCTCCAGCGCCGAGATCTTCAGCGCCATTCGCCAACAAGATATCCTGCTGCACCATCCATTTGACTCGTTTCGGCCGATCATCGAGCTGATCGAAGCGGCTGCCGAGGACGAGGACGTGCTGGCGATCAAGCAGACGCTCTACCGGGTTGGCAGCAACTCGCCGATTGTCAAGGCGCTCATGCACGCCCGCGACCAGGATAAGCAGGTCACAGTGTTGGTCGAGCTGAAGGCCCGCTTCGACGAAGAGAACAATATCACATGGGCCCGCGCCCTGGAGCGCGCCGGCGTCCACGTGGTCTACGGCCTAGTTGGCCTGAAGACGCACGCCAAGATCGCTCTGATCGTCCGCCGCGAGTCCGATGGACTGCGGCGTTATGTCCACCTGGGCACGGGAAATTACAACGACGCCACTGCGCGCGTCTACACGGATCTGGGCTTGCTGACGAGCAACCCGGATATCGGCGCCGACGCTTCGGACCTGTTCAACCTGCTGACGGGCTATTCGCGCCAGCATCGCTACCGGAAACTGCTGGTGGCGCCGGTCAATTTGCGCGAGCGCCTGACCTGGCTGATCGAGCGCGAGATCGCGCATGCCAGCAGTGGCCGGGGCGGGCGGCTGATCTACAAGCTCAACGCAGTGGTCGACCCGCCGAT
>DATFXE010000695.1:0-6655 GCA_035258585.1 Roseiflexaceae bacterium
GCTGACCGCACAACAGAATATCGTCCTCGCCAATATCAGCGAGGCCGATCGCCCGCGGGTCGACGCGCTGCTGGCGGCCTACGGGCTCTCGATCGGCTGCGAGCCGCTCAGCACGCTGCGGCGCTACGCCATGGCCTGCCCGGCTATGCCGACATGCGGGCTGGCAGTGGCCGAGGCCGAGCGCTACCTGCCCGACGTGATCGGCGAGCTGGAGGCGCGCGGCTACGGCGGCGAGCGGGTGTGGATCCGCATGAGCGGCTGCCCCAACGCCTGCTCGCGGCCACCCACAGCCGAGATCGGGCTGATCGGCCGCAGCCTGAATATGTACAACGTCTATGTGGGCGGCAGCTTCGAGGGCACCCGGCTGGCGCGGCTCTACCGCGAGGAAGTGCGCGGGAACGTGCTGGTCGATCTGCTGGCCGAGCTGCTCGACCAATGGCGGCGCGAGCGCGCCGACGGCGAGGCCTTCGGTGACTGGTCGGCTCGCGCGCTGGTGGGCGCGGATGTGTCGGCGGTAGCCGCGTAGTCGCCGCTGGGCTATACCATATCGACTCGCAGATCGGAATCAGCGCACCGTAGGCTGCGAGGGCTGTGGCTACGGTGTGTTACCACCGCACTCCGCTCATCCACTGCCCTAGGGCCATGTCAAAGTCCTTCTTTGTGGAGGTTTGGAGGGCCGAAGCCCTTGCAAAATTAAAACATATGTGCTAAAATAATCCCCAACCCTCCGGCCCCTATCGCGGCGCTTGCGGACTCGTGCTCCTGAGGCTATACTGAGCGTCGTCAAAGACATCACAAGGATGGTCCGATGCCAACGCCGAACGCGCGTGCGCGTGTGGCTACCGGCAACGGCGGCGCGCCGGGCGGCACGCGCAAGCCGGCCGAGACCCACGACCTGCTCAACTATCGTCTCTCGGAGCGTCTGGCCCAGGAGGAGCTGGCCACGGTCTACCGCGCCACGCACCTGACGCTGGATCGGCCGGTGCAGGTGCATATTCTGCGCCGCACCGACTGGATCTCGGTCAGCCGCTTTCAGCTGGCCGCCCGGCTGGCCGCGCGCCTGAGCCACCCGAATATCCTGCCGGTGGTCGATGCCGGGCACGACGATCGCTACGGCGATTACCTCGTCACACCGCGGCTGGAGACGCGCTCGCTCCAGGACATGCTCAAGGATGGTCCGCTCGATCCGCTGGTGGCGCTCAAGATCTTCTCGCAGATCGGGGCTGCGCTGGATTATTTGCACGCCGAGGGCATCGTGCATCGCGATGTCCAGCCAGCCAATATTCTGCTCACCCCACAGGGAGTAGCTTACCTGGCGAACTTCAGCCTGGCCGCCGCGCCTGATACGCCCGATCTCTCCAGCATCGAGGAGGCCGACTACCTGACGCCTTACTCGGCGCCTGAGCAGAGCCTGGTCGCCGGCGACCCCACGCCAGCTCAGGATCTCTACAGCCTGGGGGCGGTGCTCTACCAGATGCTGCTTGGCGAGCTTCCGCCGGCCCCCGGCGAGGAGCCGCGCTCGCTCGGCACCCGCGACACTGAGCTGGCCGGAGCCGACCGCGTGATCCAGCGCCTGCTCTCGCGGCAGCCAGCCCAGCGCTTCGCCAATGCGGCCCAGGCAGCTGCCGCGCTGCGCCAGGCCCTGCGCCAGAAGATCGACGACGCGAGCGACGATATGCAGGAGTCGCGCTGGGAGGCGGTGGCCGAGTGGCTGGAGAACCCGCTGGAGACGGTGGTCGGCACGCTACTCGATCAGGAGTTTATCACGCGCAGCCGCGCCCGCGCCGATGCGCTGCACCGTATGGATTCAATCCGGCGCCTGCTGGATCGCTGGAGCCGTCAAGGATTCCTGCGCCGGCCCTCGCTCGGACACCTGATCCAGCCCGAGCAGATCGTCAGTTACAACGTCTACAACTATGAGCTGCGGGCACACTATGAGACTCGCACGCCGCCAGTCTCCCGCCAGCAGGTCCACACCGGCGGCGCGCTCACCCCCATGAGCCGCGAGGTCACGCTGTGGGATGTGCCGGTGCCCGCGCTAGACGCGTTTGTCGACGCCGCGCCTGAGCAGTTCGTGATCCCGGGCTCCCAGCGGATCGTCTCCTGCGGCGAGTGCAACGGCGCAACCAACGTGGTGTGTAAGAACTGCCAGGGGAAAGGCCAGATCGAACGAATGCGGCGTGTGAAAGAGCCGGATGGAACAACTCGCAACGAGGCCTTCAAAGAGGATTGCCCGATCTGCCGCGGCTACGGCAAGCAGCCCTGCCCGCGCTGCGAGGGCGCTGGCCAGATGCTCGAAGAAAAAGTCTTCACCTGGTCGCGCCACGGCCGGCGCTACCTCAACGAGGACGATCTGACCGGCCTCCACAAGCTGACCATCCAGACACAGGCGCAGGAAGTCTTTCAGGGCCGCATCGACCCCTATGAAGCGCGCTGGTATCAGGTGGCGCCGATCAAGGAGCTTCTGGAAGAGGCGATCAAGGGCGGTGGGGCGGATAGCCGGCTGATCACCGCCGAGCTGGTCATCCGCGGCGTGCCGGTCACCGAGATCGATTATCGCTATAAAGACAAGCAGCACAGCCTGGCGCTGCTGGGCTTCAACAGCGAGGTGCGCGGCGACTCGACGCTCCTCGACGTGGAGCGGGCCGCCTTGTATGCCGGAATCGCACTGCTGGTGTTAGTCATCCTGGTGCTCTTTCTGATGCGCTAAGCCCTGGCTCTTGCGCCCCACATTAGTAATTAACACAAGTGTTATTTACTACCTCCGGCCCTAGACTCGCCCGTGCGCGCGCTGCGGCGCGTCCTAATCAGCTGCTTCCCTGTGCTCGCGCGCTGTCGCGGGCCTGGGAATGACATGATCTTCACCCGCCTAGCCGTCGTTCCATGTTATAGTTTCTTAGTGTCACTGCGCGTGCATGTTTGCTGGGTGCGCTATGGCCACCAGAACAAAGGGAAGAAAACGTCGTCTGAAGCGACCTCGGAGGATATGGATGACTGCCTATTCCTCGAGCGAAGCCGCGCAGATTCTCAGCATCGCGCCAATCACGCTCCGCAAGCTGAGCGCCGCCTTCGCTGCATGGCTTTCCCCAGCCGGCTCTGTGATAGCCGGTGAAACATGGGACCGTTTCTACAACGACGACGATCTGGATGCGCTGCGCTATATCATTATCCTGCTCAGGCAGAACCGCAACTACACCTGGGTACGCGAACGCCTGACGCTTGAGTTCGGCGCGGGCGAAACGGCCAACGCCAGCCGCGAGAGTGCTGCGGCAGAATCCCGGCAACCGGCGAGCGAGGACGCCGGGCATACCGCCGCTCAGGCGACCGAGCTGCAGCAACCCCCAGACGAGGCGGCCCCACATATGGCCGAAGCAGAGGTGCTTGAACCTGACCCAGGCCATTCCGAAGCGAAGCCGTATGCTGATGGCTCGCACGGATTCGAGACGGACGATACATCGGATCGCGAGCCGCATGTCGTCGAGGCCGAAGTGGTCGAGCCGGAGGAGCAGGTGCCGCCCGATGTCGCGGCGATGCTGGCGCGCATGGCCGAGCTGTACCAGGAACTGTTGCACAACAAAGAGCAGGAGATCGCCGCGCTGCGCCAGGCCCTCGACATCAGCGAGCTATCGGCTGCCAACGAGCGCCGCGAGCTGGAGACGCTGAACCGGCTGGCCAAGATGCTGGAGCGTGAAAACCAGCGCTTAACCACTGAGCTTGAAGCGGCCAAGCGGCAACTTGGCCAGCCGCCCGCTGGCCGGCGGGGGTGGCTTGCACGCCTGTTCGGCGGCGGCAGCGATGAAGAGGCCAGCTCCGCTCAGCAGGTGTGACCCTCACTCAGCCTGCTTTGGCCGCATCAGCCCAGAAGGCTTCGACTTTGGCCTTGAGCACCACATGCTCAGATCGCTCTAGCTTAGGGTCATCGGAGAGGATGTTGCGCGCCTCCAGGTTGGCGGAATGCAGCAGCCGTGTGTCGGCCAGCTGCGCCACCTTGAGGTCGGGGGTGCCGCTCTGGCGGGTGCCGAAGAACTCACCCGGCCCGCGCAGCTCCAGGTCGATCTCCGCCAGCCGGAAGCCGTCGCGGGTCTGCTCCATCGCCTCCAGCCGCTGCGTGGTGACCTCGTTCTCTTTGTCGCTCACCAGGATACAGTAGCTCTGGTGGACGCCGCGCCCGACCCGGCCGCGAAACTGGTGCAGTTGGGCCAGGCCAAAGCGCTCGGCGCCCTCGATCAACATGGTCGTCGCGTTCGGCACATCGATCCCGACCTCAATCACCGCGGTGGCCACCAGGATATCGAACTCATGGGCGCGGAAAGCCAGCATGACCTCATCCTTCTCGCGCGGCTGCATTTTGCCGTGGATCAGCGCCACCCGCAGATCGGGGAAGACCTCGCCCGCCAGCTTGGCATACATCTCTTCAGCCGAGGGTAGGTCGACCTTCTCGCTCTCGTCCACCAGCGGGCAGACCACGTAGGCCTGGCGGCCGCGGCCGACCTCGCGCCGCAGGTGCTTGTAGGCCTTGTCACGCTCGGCTGACACGATCCAGCGGGTCTTGATTTCCTGGCGGCCAGGCGGCAGCTCGTCCAGCACCGATGTGTCCAGATCGCCATAGATCGTCAGCGTCAGGGTGCGCGGGATGGGAGTGGCGGTCATCACCAGCATGTGTGGGTTGAAGCCCTTGTCCTTCAGCCGCTGGCGCTGCTCGACCCCGAAGCGGTGCTGCTCGTCCACCACCACCAGCCCGAGCTGGGCATACCGCACGCTCTCGGTGATCAGCGCGTGCGTTCCAACAACCAGATCGACATCACCGTTGGCGATCCCTTCCAGCACCCGGCGGCGCTCCTTCGCGCCCAGGCTGCCCTTCAGCAGCGCCACGCGCACGCCCTGGCCGTCCAGGTCATCCTCCGGCGCCATGCCGATCAGGCGCTTCAGCTCGTCCAGCCGCGCCAGCTGCTCGGGGTCGGCGCTTGCCTTCCAATCGCCGCTTGGGGCTAGAGGCTTGAGGCTTGAGGCTTGGGAACCCTCACTAGCCTCAAGCCTCAAGTCTCTAGCCTCACCGCGCGGCACGCGGACCTTGCCCAACAGCTCCTTCAGCCCCTTGTAGTGCTGCTCGGCCAGGATCTCGGTCGGCGCCATGATCGCGGCCTGGTAGCCATTGGCGATCGCCTGGACCGCCGTCGCGGCCGCCACCGCCGTCTTGCCGCTGCCGACATCACCCTGAAGCAGGCGCGCCATTGGCGTTGGGCGACGTATATCGTGGAAAATCTCCTCGAGCGCGCGCACCTGGGCGCCGGTCAGGTCGAACGGCAGCTTGCCGAGAAACTCTTCGTGAGTCTGCTCCTTGAACTCCAGCGGGTAGCCACGCTCGCCCTGCCAGAGCAACTTGCGCTGCAGCACGCCCAGCTGGATGAACAGAAACTCATCGAAGCCCAGCCGCCTGCGCGCCTGCTCGAGAGAGCCAATGTCGGATGGAAAGTGCATCTGAGCCAGCGACTGCGGCAGCGGCATCAGGTTGGCACGCTGGCGCACGCTCAACGGCAGGTAGTCCTCCACCATCGGCGCAGCCGCATCCACCACGCGCTTGATGATCGACCGCGCGTTGCGCTCATACAGGCCCTTCGTCAGCGGGTGGACCGGCACCAGCCGGCCGGTGTGAATCAGCTCGTCGTCGCTGTACGGCTCCCAATCCGGCCCGCTGATCTGGCGCTGGCCCTTATAGGCATCCAGCGTCACCTTGCCACTCAGCACCACCCGCGCGCCGACGGTGAACTGCCTGGCCAGCCAGGGCTGGCGGAAAAAGACGGCCTTCAGGTCGCCGCTGTTGTCGCTCACCAGCACCTCAAGCGCCTGGCCGCCGGACTTCATGCCAAAGGTGCGAACATCGGTGACTGTCGCGATCACAGTCTCGACCGCGCCGATCTCCAGGTTGGCGATCTGCTTCTGGGAGGAGTAATCGTCGTAGCGATGTGGGAAGTGGTAGAGCATATCGAGAACCGTTCGCACCCCCAGGCGCCGGAACGACTGCGCGGTGACTTTGCCGATCCCCGGCAGTTGCTCGATCGGAGTGTCGAGCGTGAGCGGAGGGGCGGGCTTGGGAGTCGACGGGGCGACGGGACGACGGGGCGACGGGGCGGCATCGGACTGTTCGCCCACTCGCCCGCTCGCCCGCTCGCCCGCTCGAAACAAGGCCCGCAGCGCCTCCAGCGCGATCCCGATCCGCGCCCGGCGCGTGGTCTCGTCGAAGACGCTGTAGCCGGCCAGCAGCTCCAGCGTCTGCTGCACCGGCGGGTACTGCAAGGCGCCGTTGGCATCCTGGCGCCAGCCGGTCAGATAGCGCTCCATGCCCCCGGGCGCCGCGCCGTCGTCGCAATCGCGGCGCTGCTCTTCGGCGAGTATTTTACCCAGTTGAATGATCTGCTCTTTACTTTCCAACATGGCGGTAGCATTATGCAGGAAGAACGGCGAATTGGCAAGGATGTTCGGTATTTCTGGACATCATACAGCCGGGCATACTGATCCCTGCATATCGAACCGAGCCTAGCATTACAACGAGAGTGAGGAGGTCTGGAGGGCGAAGCCCTCCAGATTCCATCCACGGTGGGGGTGCGAGGGGCGGCTTTGCCGCCCTCGCACCCCCACCGAATAGGGTTTTTCGGGG
>DATFXE010000696.1:0-3627 GCA_035258585.1 Roseiflexaceae bacterium
AGGGCCTGGGGGTCGGCCAGCCCGATGTCCTCCACGGCCATACGAACGACCCGGCGGGCGATATAGAGCGGGTCCTCGCCGCCGTCGAGCATACGCCCGAGCCAGTAGAGCGCCGCGTCGGGGTCGCTATCGCGCACGCACTTATGCAGCGCCGAGATCGCGTCGTAGTGCAGCTCGCCGTTCTTATCATAGCGTGTGGCGCGGCTCTGCAGCGCGTCGCGGATATCGTCCACCGTGATCAGCCGCCGGTCGCCCAGCGCGGGCGGCTTGGCCAGCACAGCTGCCTCCAGCGCGTTGAGCGCCGTGCGCGCGTCGCCGTTGGCCATATTCAAGAGGTAGCCGCGTGCATCGGTCGCCAGCATCACCTGGTACTCGCCCAGCCCGCGCTCCTTGTCGGCCAGCGCGCGATCTACCAGCGTGCCGATCTGCTCATCGCTCAGCGACTCCAGCACGAATACGCGTGCGCGCGAGAGCAGCGCCGAGTTGACTTCGAACGAGGGATTCTCGGTCGTCGCGCCGATCAGAATAATCGTGCCATCCTCGACATATGGCAGCACCGCGTCCTGCTGGGCCTTGTTGAAGCGGTGAATCTCGTCGATGAACACCACCGTGCGCTGCTGGAACATGCCCAGCCGATCCTGAGCCTCCTTGACCACCCGCCGCAGATCGGCTACCCCGGCCGAGACAGCCGAGAGCGGCTCGAAGTGTGCGTCGGTGGTCTCGGCTATGATACGCGCCAGGGTGGTTTTGCCGCTGCCGGGTGGCCCCCAGAGAATGATCGAGAACAGCGTGTCGCCGGCGATAGCGCGGCGCAGCAGGCGGCCCTCGCCCACAATCTGCTCTTGGCCGACGAACTCCTCCAGCGAGCGCGGGCGCATGCGCGCAGCCAGTGGCGCCTGGCGTTGCAACGTCTCGTCGCGCTGGGTATCGAACAGCGTTTTTTGCGCTTTTGGCATCGCTCTGTCCATCCCGTAAGAACGTATGTCTGTGTAGGGAATGATACCACAACCCAGACAGGAGACAGCGAGACACGGAGACAAGGAGACAAGCAGCTACTCTCTGTCTCCTTGTCTCCGTGTCTCCTTGCCTCGACACAGGTCATCCCCCCCTCTGGTACTCAGGCAACACATGGGGCATACAAAAGTGGGAGGTTTGAGCTATTGAGACCATCGGCCCGATCGCGTATCCTTGTAATCAGAAAGGCGCTGCACCCAGCAAGTAGATAAGGTTGGCGACACAATTCCACCCCGGTAGTATTCCTCTTGTCGCTTCCAGAAACCTCAAGTTTCCTCTGTACCGTCAGCCGGAAGGCCCGGGACAGCGCCGCTTACTCTAGCGAAAGCACTGAGCCGCTGGTTCTTAGAACCAGCGGCTCAGTACTTTGTCGGGCGGAAAATCTTCATGCGCGCTGAAACAGCAGGCCGAGTACGCCTGCGCGAAGCGCTCTAGTACCGGCGCCGCTGGCCCCAGCCTGTAATCGCCAGCAGTATCACCGCGCCCAGAACCGCGATTCCGAAGCTGCGCAGATTCCAGTCGAACCAGACTGGCTCGCGTGTCAATATCTGAATAACCAGCCCGCCAAGGAATGCGCCGACCACCCCGACGATCACGTTCATCAAGCAGCCCTGCCGCGCGTTCGTGCCCATCAGCATGCTGGCCACCCAGCCGGCTAACGCCCCGAAGATGATCCACGAGATTACACCCATTACGACGCCTCCATCACACTGTTTATCGGCATATCGCGAAGCCGATCATACCACGCATTCGGCATGACGTTCGCGGGGCCGGCGGTGTTGCGGCAGGCACATATGGCGCTAGCTCGAATACCTTCACCATTCATCGAGCTTGCCGCTTCTCTTTGGCCGTGGTAGGATAGCCCGACGAATCCACCTTGCTGGTTAGTGCATACGCAGACATTACGCACTACACATGACGCATCACATTTCACGCTTTGGGGGCTTGTATGACACGTCCTAGCTCAGGCGGCCGCATTGAGGTGATCTGCGGCTGCATGTTCAGCGGCAAGACCGAGGAGTTGATCCGCCGCCTGCACCATGTTCAGATCGCGCGCCAGAAGCTGCGCGCCTTCACGCCACGCCGCGATACGCGCTACGCCGTCGGCAACCTTGTCAGCCACAACGGCGTGCGAATCGAAGCCCATTCGGTCGAGTCCATCCGCGAGGTGCTCGAGAAGTCAGAGGACGACGTTCAGGTCGTCGCGCTGGACGAGCTGCACTTTCTCGACGACGAGCCCGAGATCACTCTGGCGGTCTGCCAGACGCTGGCCGATCGGGGCAAGCGCGTGATCGTCGCCGGGCTCGACCAGGATTTTCGCGCCACGCCGTTTGCGGCTATGTCGCGGCTGCTGGCCGTGGCCGAGCAGGTCGACAAGCTCTTCGCGATCTGTGTGCGCTGCGGGGCCTACGCCACGCGCTCGCAGCGGCTGATCGACGGGCGGCCCGCGCCCTTCGACGCACCGACGATCGTGGTGGGTGGGCTGGAGATGTATGAGGCGCGCTGCCGGGCCTGTTTTGAGAGCGCGGAGGCCTGAGGCACTTACGTTTGAGTGTGAAGCTGCGCTGCCCTGAAGCCGAAAACACAAATACTCGTTTTTAGTTCTCAGTTCTGAGTTTTGAGTAATTGCAACAACTAAAACTCAAAACGCAATACTTGGATGCTTGCCGAAGACTTCATCGCCATCAAAAAGCCCAACTGGGAGCGCCTGACTGCCATCCTCGATCGGTCGCAGCTTGGTGGGCTGTCCACCCTGTCGGCCGAGGAGCTGAGCGAATTAGGGCAACTCTACCGCGGCGTCACATCCGATCTCGCGGTCGCCCGGCGCGACTTTGCCGGCCATCGCGTCGCCGATTACCTGAACGGTCTGGTCGCCCGCGCCCACGGCGCGGTCTACGGCAGCCGGGCCGCCCGCCGCCACGGCATTGTCGAGTTCTACACGCGCGCTTTCCCGCGCACCTTTCGTGCCACCTGGGCCTACACGCTGGCCGCGTTCCTGATGTTTTTGCTACCGGCGCTTGGGAGCTTCTCCGTGGCCTACCGCGACCCGGCCGCCGGCGCGGCGCTGATGCCCGGCATCGAAGATCGCATTCAGGACATCCGCGACAAGCGCGAGTGGTGGAAGGATCTGAACGACGGCAATGCCGCCGGGGCCTCGCTGATCATGACCAATAATATTCAGGTTGCTATCCTGGCCTTCGCCGGGGGCACGCTGCTGGGCGTTTTCACCCTCTATCTGCTAGCCCAGAATGGCCTGATGCTGGGGATCGTCGCCGGCGCGGCTCAGGCGCTCGGCTTCGCGCCCAATCTGTGGGGCTTCGTGGCGGCTCACGGCGTGATCGAGCTGAGTGTGATCTTTATCGCCGGCGGCGCGGGCCTCCAGCTGGGCTGGTCGGTCATTCGGCCTGGGCTGTTCACGCGCCGCGCCGCACTGCTGCTGGCCGCGCGCCGGGCTGCTCAGCTACTGCTCGGCTGTGTCCCGCTGCTGGTGATCGCCGGCACGATCGAGGGCTTTATCTCTCCCTCTGGGCTGCCGCTGGCCGTCAAGCTGGCTATCTCGTTCACGTCGGGCGTATTGCTGTACGGCTATTTGCTGCTGGCGGGCCGCGAACG
>DATFXE010000697.1:0-7984 GCA_035258585.1 Roseiflexaceae bacterium
GGCGGCGCCATGCTGTCGTGCTACATCAAGCGCTGCACGGGTGAGACGTTGCCCCAGCCCCTGGCCGCGTAGCGCCGAATCGACCGCGACCGAGCGCAGCAATGCTGCCCCACCGTAGAGCTCCAGCGCGGCACTGCCGACGATCGCGTCGCCAGAGCGTGCCACCAGCGTTGTCGCCACATGCTCCGACAGTCCATCCCGTGGTAAACCTGAGCGCTCCAGGAGTGCCAGCACCGCAGGCAGATCGCTATTCCGCGCCGCCCCGAGTGTGATGGTCATAGTTGCTCCTCGTCGTATCCATTGAACATCTTCGATATAGTCACCAAAAAAAGAGGCAATCAGCCCAGGGCCTCGAGCTGCCCAGCGATTCGCAGGCGGAGGGCCGCGAGCGCCTCACGCTGAATGAAATAGTAGGCCCACAGACCCCGGCGCTCGCAGTCGATCAGCCCAGCCTCGCGCAGCAGGCGCAGATGGTGAGAGACGGTCGGCTGCTTGACCGGCAGGGCGGCCTCCAGATCGCAGACGCAGACCTGGCCGGCGCTGCGGCTCAGGATATCCAGGATTTGCATCCGAATCGGGTGCGCCAGTATCTGGAGATCGTCGCTAAATTGCTGGGCAGCTTCGGCGCTTAGCCGCACGGGCAGCGCCTCAGCGCAACAGCCGGCGCTGCGCGGTCGCTCTCTGAGTTCAACTGTTGCGGTCGTTGGTGTCTCCATGTGCAAAAGTATACCAAATAGATTGATAACCGTCAATACATGCCTCGGCCGAGAGGGATGGGCAGATGACGCTGAGCGGAACCCCACCACGATTCATCTTCGCCCTACTTGGTGATCGGGACAAAGCCAAGCTGAGCGAAGGCAGCACTGTTTTGGAACTCCGGGCTGGCCACGAATGTGAGAAATGCCTGCGCCGCGGCAGAAGCAGAGCCCTTCGTGATGGCGTAGCCGCGGCCGCTGATCGGCCAGGCGCCAGATTGGATCGTCGCGCGCGTCGCCTGCACCTGGTCGATCGCGAACACGCGCATGTCCGCACGGGTCAGATAGGCCACGCCCAGATAGGAGACCGCGCCGGCCGTATCATGCACGGCCTGGGCAACCTCGGCGTTTTCGCCCTCGGCCGCACTGGGGGCGAAGCGGCTATCGTCGCCATCGAACAGATACTTGGCCATAATGGCGCGTGTCCCTGACCCCGCCACCCGGTTGACCAGCACAATCGCCTGCATTGGAGCATCCCCGATCCGGTGCGGAGAGCGCAGGATCTCAGCGATCCGGTCGATGCGTATCGGGCCGCCCGCAACACGTTGCGGGTGCGGGTCGAGGGGCTGCTTGGGGAAATGCCCGCGCTCGTCCGTGCGGGCACAGCTAGCGCATAACCCCCTTCTACCTTGCTGCCCGCAGGCTCGTCCCATCGGAGCGAAGCGATCGGGAGCATATGACTCCTGGTCGCGCTCCGGGGATAAGGGCGCTTCGCGAAGCGCCCCTCCTGGCCGGTGCGCGCTCCGCTGTCGCCGGGTGTCGAGGTCACCAACGCCGGCGCTTCGCCGTCGCAGTGGGGGCAGTGGGAGCCTCGGCGTGGTGGGGGCAGGGCGCGGCGATGCGCTGACGCGTCGGGGAGTGCGACCGCCGGCAGCTGCATTGAATTCTGAATTCCAGGTGCCCGCCATCGTGAATAGCGCTGTGGCGCGGTAGCGGCCGTGCCCGGCCGGCATAGCATCCGGCTCGTTCGCACTCATCTAATGACTCGGCATGATCAGCGCCAGCCAGACCTCCGCGCCGTCGATGGGCTGCCCCTGTGCGTCGCTCAAGGCGACGATCACCGCTTGCTCAGTCAGCAGTTGCGGCCGCGCGGGTGTCTCGAGCGCAATCGTCAGGTGATCGACGGTCTGCTGTTGGGTGAGGGTCGTGGCCGGCCCGCTGCTGCCACCGCACCCGCTCATCAGCGGAAATCCTGGCGTGTCTTGAGCACTCTATCGGCGCAGAGTCAACCTGTGACTCCGCGACTGACGATGTAAGCCGAACGCGTGGCGTCCACTCATTTCTCAGCCCCCCACGGCTCGTGCGACAAGCTGCGGCTCAGCATACTCGTGTAGGAGTGTGGCAAGCGCATCAAGCTCAAGTGGCTTCTCAAGGTGCGCCACCACACTCGCTGTTGTGACTTCATAATCAAACCGCCCAAGCGCTGTCATGAGGATGACCGGCAGCGCGGCAAGACGGCTATCGCGTTGTTGTTCACGGAGGAACTCGCCACCGGTCATCACCGGCATTGCCAGATCAAGGAGTATCAGTCCCGGCAGGGCACTGCTGTGACGCAGCCATGCCAGGGCTTCGCGTCCATTACGCACGGTAACGACTTCATAGCCGATGTCTTCCAAAAAGATCGTGAGCAGTGTTAACAGGCTGAGGTGATCGTCGACGATAAGAATGCACATTCGTGTTACCTCACGCTTTGCTGGCTTGTGCTTCGTTTCATGCCAATGTATTCCAGCAACTCCCAGACCCAGAATGTGCAAAATGGGTCTAGCGCCGGGATGTTGTGAACACATTGTCATTGCCTGCTCGCTCCTCTCGGCGTATCGCTTGCGCGAACGCGTAGCTCCATTTGTCGGATAAGAGGCGCCCATAGGGCTTCTTCCTCGCTCTAGCTTGCTGATTGTTGGGAATGTGAGCGACATCATACCACTTCTTTTGGCGTGGTCTTATTGACGACTTGGATATCACCGGTATCATGGGGATCGATGAACAAGATCGCACGTAGATTGATTTTGTCGTTTTCGACAAGGTGAGAAAGCGGGATTATCTTGATGACCGATCTGGCGGAGAGCATCAGAAAGCACCAGGAGGACCTAGACAAGATTCTTGGCATAGCGGTGGACGAGAGTTCTTTAGGCATCGTCTCTGTCTGGGCCGATCGCGATGGCCGCGCGTTGGTCTGGCGGCGCGTCCCTTCGACGGCGCTCAGGGCAGGCCCTTCGACCAGCTCAGGGCAGAGCGACGAACAGATACTCTGCGAGGAGCAGCGCTTCCGGCCCTGGCTGTTCGCCGCCACACTGGACGACCTGGCGTATCTGGGCGCGGGGCTTCTGCCCGAGGGAGCGCCTGGCGCCGATACGGCCACGATCAGCTACCGTGAGCTGGATGGGCCGGCCGGCTCGTATCGCTTCCTGATCTCCGCGCGCAGCGGCCGGGCGCTCGAACGCATGCTGCTGACGGGCGCGCAGCGCCGGCTGGGCCGCCCGATCGACAGCCTGTACAATCTGGATGACGACTACTACCGCGTCGGGCCAGTCGAACAGTACCTGATGCAGAGCGGGCGAGTCTGCTTTCGCGGCCTGACCTACCTCGACCTGCACCGGCTCCAGTTCGACCTGGAGACCACCGCGCTCGACCCGCGGCGCGGCCGGATCTTCATGGTCGCTGTGCGTGACAGCCGCGGCCTGGCGGTCACGCTGGACGCGCCAGCGCCCGAGGACGAGCCGCGCCTGATCGCCGACCTGTGCGCGCTAATCTGCGCGCGCGACCCGGATGTGATCGAGAATCACAACCTGTTTGGCTTCGATATGCCCTTTCTGGAACAGCGCGCCGCCATCCTAGGCCTGCCGCTCCCGCTCGGCCGCCGTGACCCGGCGCTGCCTGAGCACGCCCACGCCCCACTGCTCGATCGCTACGCCGAGACACCCTACGCCGGCCCCGGCAACCGCCGCCGCCAGCGCTTCCGCTATACCGTCATGGGCCGCGAGCTGATCGATACGCTCGACGCCGTGCGGCGCCACGACTTCGTCGCGCGCGATTTACCCAGCCATGGCCTGAAGGATGTCGCGCGGGTCTTTGGCATCGCCACCGCCGAGCGGGTCTACCTGGCCGGCGCCGAGGTGTTCCCGACCTACCGCCAGGATCCGGAACGGGTGCGTCGCTACGCGTTGGACGACGTGGCCGAGGTCGATGGCCTGTCGCGCCAATTGCTCGGCGCCACCTTCGCCCTGGCCGGCATGGCCCCGCGCCGCTACGAGCGGCTGGCCTCGGCCGGCCCGGCGATGGGTATCCTGGAGCCAATGCTGGTGCGGGCCTATTTGCGCGCCGGCGCCGCGCTGCCGCGCCAGGCAGGTGGCCAGGATACCGAGCTGGGGCCACACTCCGGCGGGGCGGCCTACCTGCTGGCGGCTGGCGTGGCCGAGTATGTGGTCAAGGCCGACATCGCCTCGCTGTACCCATCGCTCATGCGCACCTACCAGATCGGCCCGGCCTGCGATCGGCTCAATGTGCTGCTACGCATCGTCAGCCGTCTGACCGATCTGCGGCTGGCGCACAAGGATGCAGCTCGTGCGGCCGAGCGCGGCTCGCTCGAGCGCAGCCAGCATAACGCCATCCAGGCGGCCATGAAGCTGATCATCAACTCGGCCTATGGCTACATGGGCGCGGGCCCGATGGCGCTGTTTGCCGACCGCCGCGCGGCCGACGAGGTCACGCGGCGTGGGCGCGAGGTGCTCGACCAGGTGCTGGCGGCGCTGCGCGAGCGCGGCATGGCGCTGATCGAGGCCGACACCGATGGTGTCTACTTCGCCGTGCCGGCCGGATGGGACGCCGAGCGCGAGCGCGCGCTGGTGGCCGAGATTGGCACGACGCTGCCGGCTGGCATCCGGCTGGAGTACGAGGGCCGCTATCGCTCGATGCTCAGCCACGAGATCAAGAACTACGCCTTGCTGACCTACGATGGGCAGCTGATCGTGCGTGGCGGGGCGCTGCGCTCCAGCCGCTCGGAGCCATTCGGCGAGCGCTTCCTGCGCCAGGCGCTGCGCTATGCGATGACCGGCGATGTAGCGGAGCTGCGCAACGTGTATATGGACGTTGTCGCGGCTATCCGCGAGCGCGCGCTGCGCGCCGCCGATTTGGCCACGCGCGTGCGGCTCACCAAGACGCCCGAGGCCTACCAGGAATCGCGCGCGGGCCACCGCGAGGCGGCCTACGAGGCGCTGCTGGCGGCCGGCAGAACTGAGTGGGCGCCGGGCGAGCGCGTGCGCTGCTACCGCGTGCCCGGCAACGCCTACGTCTGGCTGCCCGATGAGACCGAGGATGTGACGTTCGACGACGAGGAAGATCAGGCCGTGGATGAGGGGGCGAGTGAGGTAGGGGGCGAAGAGGCGATATCGTCACGCTCTCTCGCCCTTTCGCCCTCTCGCACTCTCGTGGATGATCGGCGCGACTACGACATAGACCACTACCTGAACGTACTGCTCACCTCCTACGCCGGGCGGCTGCGCAAAGCCTTCGCGCCGGATGACTTTGCGCAGCTGTTCCGCGCCGATCTCCAGCTCGGCATGTTCGACCAACCGATCGACAGCATCCAGCCCAAGTGGATCAGGTGCGGCCAACCAGCCTCGCCAGAAGGCGATAGCGTGCCCGATCGCTCGCGGCAACGTGGCTTCAGGAAGGGTTGATAAGCTTAGTGCAGGCTATCATATGATACTGCTGGCAAACTCGCCAGCTGGGGGTGCGGGGGCCGCAGGCTCCCGAGACGTTTCTTTTTTGCGGGTGGTTCGGGCGGCAAAGCCGCCCGAACCACCCGCAAAACCAAATGCTTCTTGGAGGGCAAAGCCCTCCAAACCTCCCATCTGAGTAAGCCAGCAGTATCATACTAAGACATAGTATGCTGATATATCGGCTGGCCGGCATGAAGTAACTACCGGCCCCTCACTATGTGCTCGGCGGTTCGAAACGCCAGCGCCATGATCGTCAGCACCGGGTTGAACCCGCCGTTCGTGACATGCACCGAGCCATCGGCGATGTACAGGTTCTCGTAGCCGTGCACCCGGCAGTTGCGATCGACCACCGATGTACGCGGATCGTCGCCCATACGGCAGGTGCCGGCTTGGTGCTGCCCGCCGCTGATCCGCAGGCGCGGCGGCTTGCCCCAGACCTGCGTCGCACCGGCGGCGCGCAGCCACTCGCGTGCGCGCTCGTGAATGAACTGGGCCGTCCGCACCGTCTCGGGGTGGGTGGTGCCGGAGAGCCGCGCGACCGGTATACCCCAGCGGTCGCGCACGGTCGGGTCGAGCGTCACGCGCGCCGCGGGGCTGGGGATCTCCTGCACCGGGCCGGTCACACGAATCACGCGGCGATAGTTGTCGCGCATCCACTGCTTGTTGGCCAGGCCCCACTTTGGGAGCTCCGGCGGCAGATGGCGGTTCCAGAAGATGATCGGCAGCACGATGAACTCATCCGCCAGCATCGCGCCGCCGATCACGCCGTTGTTGCCGTGGTTGAATCGTACCGTGGCCGTGGTCACGCCAGGGCCAAGGCCGTCGTAGACCGGCTCGGGCAGCAGGCCGAAGCCGCCGGGGTAGTAGTGCCCCTGCAAGTTCCGCCCGACCTGGTCGTGCGCATTGCCAAGCCCGTGCGGGTCGTGCGAGCTGGCCGAATTGAGCAGCAGCCGCGCCGTCTCGATCGCGCCGCCCGCGCAGATTACGATCTCGGCGCGCGGGCTGTGGCGCTGGCCAGCGCCGTCGATATAGGTCACGCCGGACACATGCTCATCGCCCTCGCTGTCGATCCGCTCGACCATCGCCTGGCTGACCAGCTCACAGTGGCCACTCGCTAGGGCGCGCGGGATCATTGTGTTGTGCGTGCCGTTCTTTGCGTCAGTCGGGCAGGCGAAGCCGACGCAGTGCTGGCAGCGAATGCAGGCGGCCCGGCCGCCGTAGGGCGTGGTGTTGATCAGCAGCGGGACGTCGAGCGTATCCCAGCCCAGCGCCTTAGCTCCGCGGCGCAGCATCGCGCCCTGGCGGCTCAGCGGCAGCGGCGCCATCGGGAACTCCCTGGCGCGCGGCCAGATCCGCGCGCTGGCGGCGCTGTCGCCGGCCACGCCGATCTCCCACTCGGCCCGCTCGTAGTACGGCGCCAGCTCGTCGTAGCCGATCGGCCAGTCGGCCAGCGAGCTGCCTGCGGGGGCGCCATAGGTGCTGGCCATGGCAAAGTCGGCAGGCAGAAAGCGCCAGGCCTGCGCGCCGAACACGCGCGTGCCGCCGCCGATGGCCATGGCGTTGTTCTGGTAACCGTCCTCGTGCGGGCGGATCACCCGCTCCGCCCCGTCGGCGTCGACAAACACGCGCGGGTTGCCCTCAAGGTCGGGGCCGGTGTTGTGGCCATAACGGCTGAAGCGGTGGTTGCGCAGGTGGTCGCGCGGAATGTCGTCATAGGCCAGGTCGCGCCCGCGCTCGATCAGCAGTACGCGTTTGCCGGCCTCGGCCAGCACGCAGGCAGCCACGCCCCCGCCGGCGCCTGCCCCGACGACAATTGCGTCATATCTGGTCATGCGCGCACCTCGAAGCCGATCATGCGCCAGGAGACGCCGTCGCGGTTGCCGCCGTTGCCTGGGTCGCTGTAGAAGCCCTCCATCGCGTGCTCGACCGCGGCGCTGAAGAAGGCGGCCGGGTCGATCGGCCAGCGCACAGTTACCTGGCCGGCCTCGACCTGGCTCAGCAGCGCATCCTGCTCGGCCGCGCCCAGCTCGGCGAAGCCCGCCCCGGCTGCGGCGCGCGCCTCGGCGTCCAGGGCATCCAGCCCCGCGCGGTACCGATCGAGCTGCGGGCGCAGGTCGCGCTCGAACTGGCCCTCCAGGTAGTCGCCGACGCCGGCCTCCCAGCCACTTGGGAAGTCGTCGGGTGGAATGATTCGATCGATCAGGGCGCGCAGCGTAGCCAGCTGGCGTTCGGTGAACATAACGCAACCTCATCCTCTATTGCCGTCGGTGGGGGATCTTGGCCGGGCCAAGCTTACCACAAAGCGGCATGGGCGACAATGTGCGGCGCGAAGTGACCAAGGGCTTGTCAATTCATTCTCTTGGCCTGGCGATTGGGGCTGGGGATTGGCGACTGGGACCCCCAATCCCCAATCGCCAGTCCCCAATCCCCTGATGCGAACTGCCGCGTGCAACCAGGCACTAATCGTGGTAGCATGCAGCCTTGGATGAAGGAAGAAGCGGCGGTATCGCG
>DATFXE010000698.1:0-8712 GCA_035258585.1 Roseiflexaceae bacterium
GGGCGTCACCAGAGCGTTCAGATCGGCCCCTTCGAGCTGGCGGACGTGGAGCTGGACACGCCGGATGTGCCCCACGGCGATCTCAGCCGCGCTGGCCGCGCCAACATCGGTAATCGCCTTCTGGCGCGCTTCCCCGCCATCGCGCTGGACTACCAGCGGCGTGTTCTCACACTCGAACCCGACAAAGCGTCAGTAAGCAGTAGGCAGTAAGCAGTCGGCAGTAGTGTCGCATACTGCCGACTGCTTACTGCTTACTGGCGGCTAGAAATAGCGGCTCAGGTTGTCGAAGATCGACCCGATCTCGCCGGTGTCGCCCTTGACCAGAATGGTATGTGAGAAATCGACGATCGACTGGAGCGTCTTGGTCGCCTCGCCCTGATCCGACTCGCTGCCGTAGGCCACCGGGAAGATGCTGATGCCGGTCTCGTCGAACTCCTGCTTGAGCTGATCGAAGGAGGTGCCGCTGGCGTTCTCCTCGCCGTCGGTCAGCAGCACGATCGCCTTGATGCGTTCCTCGCCACCCTCAGCCTCGGGCAGCTTATCCAACGCCCGCTTGCCTGCCATCAGACCATCGTAGATCGCGGTCTTGCCTTGCGGTCGCATCGCCTGGATGGCATCATCCAACGGCACACGATTCTGACCAAGCGGTGCGGGATCGACCATGACCTGCGCTTTGCTCGAGAATGTCACCAGGCCGACCCGATCTTCGGGCAAAATACGCTGTAGGAACGTCCCCAGGCCAGCCTTGGCCTGATCGAGCTTGCCGTTATCCTCCATGGAGCCGGACACATCCACCACCAGCACAATATCGGCGCGCTTGCGATTCTGGCCCCAGACCTTTTTCGCCTCGACGATCACCTGGGCGCTCGGGATGGGCAGAATGTTCTGCACGCCCTGCGGCTGTACGCCATAGGCCGCGCTGATCGGGTCGGCGAGCGGCACGTCGACATTCGCCGGCCGGAAGCCATAGCTCATCGCCAGCCTCTGGCTATCGGGCGTCAGCAGGAAGTTGAAGAACTGCTCGGCCGCCTGCTGCTCGCCACTCGTAGCGCTGGCCATAACGATGAACGGATCATCGTGCCAGAACGTGCCTTCCTTTGGGTAGATCGCCACCAGCGGCACCTGCGGCGCCTTGTTCTTGTTGAAGTCGATCAGGGTGATCTCTTCCATGGGGAAGGCGCTGATATACGACATCCCGAACTTCTGCATATTGTCGCTGAACACCAGCGTGTTGTAGCCATAATGCTTGATGCCCTTGCCCAGGTCACGGATGAACTGCTGGCTCTTGGAGTCCTGTACGTCGGCGACGGTCAGGTTCTTCTGCTTGCCGACCGCGGCGTAGAACTCGGCCAGCAGCGTCGAGAGCGCCGAGGTGCTGATCTCAGGGTCGGTGTGGCCCCAGCTGAAGCGGCCCCACTCCGGGTGCCCGTACTTGCCCCAGCCCTGCGGGTCGTTGATCAGCCCAAGCATATCGCCCCAGCCGATCGGCTTGTTTGGCCAGCCCAGCGCCTCGGCCATCGGCTTCCACATCGAGATCACCACCGGCGTCAGCAGCATCGGCCGCGGCTGCCCGACCGCCACGTTCGGGTTGCCGCTCTCCTGCTTCAGTACCTCCAACCAGGTCGAGGCCGAGGGCGACCAGATCGTCGGCTTGAGTTGGCCGTTCTTGATCTCGGTGCGCGCCGCGCCGCTCGACTTATTGATCCCTTCGACAAATACCGTCTGGCCACTGATCTTGGCGTTTGTGGCATTGAACGCGGCGATCCGGTCCTTCAGCCAGCCATCTTTCTCGGGGCTATAGGCGATGCTGATCTTCAGCGCGTTGCTAGGTGCCTGCGGCGTGCCGTTGTCGCCCACGCCGGGAGCGCCGCAGGCTGCCAACAGGGCCACGAACATCGAAAGCACAACTGCCAGCGATATGTTTCGCACTCGAGACTCCTTCTGAAATGCTAGTACGTGATATGTCTGATCGTATTCTATGTCCATTCTTAATACGATTGGCGTGCGATCCGGTTGCATCTCTATCGCAATAACGACAAGGTTTCTTACAGGTAGCTCTTCTTTACAGTGCTTTGTAGAGTAGGGATTCGGCGGCGCGGGCTGTGCCCTCGCCCCAAAGCCCCGCACACTGTAAAGTTGCCGCGAACCTTGTATGATCGTATGATAGCATGCTCAAGAGCCACACAATAAGCAGGAGGCATCCTCATGTGTGCCTACCGCATACATATCAGCAAAGACAACCTGATCTTCGCCGCCGCCCACTTCGTCTCCTACGAAAGCGACAAAGTCGAGCCGCTGCACGGCCACAACTATCGCCTTGGCGTGACGATCGAGGGCCCTACTGAAGAAAACGCGTATGTGTTCAATTTCGTGACGCTGAAACGCATCATGAAGCGAGTAGCCGACGAACTGGATCACCGCACGCTGCTGCCGCTCGACAACCCGCTGATCGCGATCGAGTCACACGACGATGGTGGAGTGATCGTGCGAACGCAGGGGCGCTGGTATCGCTTCCCGCCGGAGGATGTGGTGCTCCTGCCGCTGCCAAATACTACCGTGGAGATGCTGGCGCGCCACATCTGTGGCCGTCTACGCGCCGAGCTCGCCGCACGCGCCGATGCGCCTCACCTGACCGCGATCGAGGTGTCAATCGAGGAGACCTTTGGGCAGATGGCGAGCTATCGTGAGGAGCTCGGATGATAGTATTACCACGAGAGTTGGGAGGTCTGGAGGGCGAAGCCCTCCAGATTCCATCCTCAGTGCGGGTGCGAGGGGCGGCTTTGCCGCCCCTCGCACCTGCACCGAATAGGGTTTTTCGGGGCCAGAGGCCCCGAACCCCCATTCGGAAGTAAAGTCTCGTTGTAGTGATAGGACTTATGCGGTGACCCAGATGTGGAGAGTGAAGCAGCGGCGCACTTGACAGATAATTTATCGAGATCGGTCGAGCGGCGTGAACCTGGCAGCGTCAACCACTGTTACGTTTCCACACTAGGGTTGCGCTCGGTCGAATACAGGCACATCACTTTCCTACTCTTGACCCACATAAACTCGCGCATCGATGTATGCACCTTCTCGGCCACGCGCCGCGACGCCATATTCAGCGGGTCGACGATCGAAACGACGCGTGGATATGCCAGCGTTCCCAGAGCACGCTCGCGGCAGGCATACGCCGCCTCGGTCGCGTAGCCACGGCCCCACTCGCGGCGCGGGATATGGTAGCCTATCTCGAGCTCGGTGCGCTCTTCGACCGGCTGGAGCATCAACCCGCAGTCGCCCAGAAACAAGCCATCCTCCTTGCGCACAACCGCCCAGAGGCCAAAGCCATGCTTCTCGTAGCTATCCAGGCTCCAGCGAACCCATCCCTCGGTCTGTTCGCGCGTGAATGGCGCGGGATAAAAGCGCATCGCCTCGGGATCGGCGAAGATCTGAAGCAGGCCGTCGACGTCGTCGATCCTGAACTGTCGGAGCGCCAGGCGCTCGGTTTCCAACACCCACACGCTCACCCTCCTTTTAGACAAGGTTTCGCCTGGCAGCGATCAGCTTTACAGTTGGGGAGGTGCGGAGGGTCACCCAGAGGGTACCCGGGCCCCTCCGCACCTCCCCAATGGTGGGGGTTTGGGGCGGCGAATCCGCCCCAAACCCCCACCCAAAAGTGTAAAGTTCGCAAGAACCTTGTCTTAGCACCCTAGTCGCGCCAGCATGGTCGTCTCTTGAACACCCGATCAACAAAAACCTGATCGTTTGTCCGATCAAGAAGCAGAATTATTGAGCCATCATTATGGAGTACGGCACCATGCTGCCGCTCCATAGGTTCAACCAGTTTGCAACAGCTGTAGATAGCATTTTTCCGATGACAGTTCGAGAGGATGCAATGACGATCGTACGACACACAATGCAGGCGATCCGCGTTCACCAGTATGGCGGGCCAGAACAGCTCAAGCTGGAGCGAGCCCCACTTCCGGAGCCACAGGCAGGCGAGGTGCTGATTCGGATCCATGCCACTGGCGTCCTGCCGATGGAGTGGAAGGTCCGCCAGGGGCTTTTCCAAGCCGTGTTCCCCACCACATTCCCCTATATTCCCGGATCGGCCATAGCTGGCGTTGTGGAGCAGACTGGCCCTGGCGTGACCTCCTTCCAACCTGGGCAGGCCGTCTTTGGGCGCACCACGCATGGAGCCTACGCCGAATATACCGCGACTGCCGTAGAACCGCCGGCCCTCACCCGCGATACGTTCAGCCTGCTGGCGCTCAAGCCCCAAGGACTCAGCTTCGATCTCGCCGCTACGATCTCGGGCGGCGCGACGATTGCATGGACTGCGCTTTTTGCGGATGGGGCGCTGCAGCCCGGCCAGCAGGTCCTGATTCACGGCGCGGCCGGCGGTGTCGGCTCATACGCGGTCCAGTTCGCCAAAAGGAAGGGCGCACATGTGATCGCGACCGCCTCGATGGCCAACCTGGAGTTTGTGCGCTCGCTCGGCGCGGACGACGTGATCGACTACAGCGCCACACCTTTTGAACAGGCGGTTCACGATCTCGATCTGGTGCTGGACACGATCGGCGGAACGACCCTGCGACGTTCGATCGACGTCGTCAAGCCTGGCGGAATGCTGGTCTCGCTCCTCGAGCAGCCAGCAGCCGAATTGGCCCAGCAGCGCGGCATTCGTGCCATCAAGAACGCGGCGCTTCCCACCAACGAACATTTGCGCACGATCGCGGCGATGATTGTCGAGGGCAACGTCAAAGCGACTATCGCGCGAACATTCGCTTTGCACGAAGCTCGCCAGGCGCACGAGCTTAGCCAGACCGGGCATGGGCGTGGGCGAATCGTGCTGCATATCGCCGATTAGTCGACGGCGCTCGGATCCCCGGCCGCGGCGATCGCCAGGCCCGAGGCCACGCCGGTGAACACATCCATCTCCTGGAGCTTCTCGGCGCCAAACTTGTCGGCCAGCATGCGCACATAGCGCGGGATGCGCGACGAGCCGCCAGTGCGCAGCACGACGTCGATGTCGCTTGCTGTCAGCCCGGCGGCCTCCAGCGCCCGATCGACGCACGCTGCGACCTCGCGCACATCCGGGCCGATCAGCCGATCGAAGTCCCAGCGCTCCAGCGTATCGTGAAACTGAATGCCGGGCACATCCATACCGATCGTGGTACTGAGCGAGTCGCTTAGGCGCACCTTGGCGCGCTCGACCTCTTCGTAGAGCGGCAGGCCGTAGTTCTCGCGCACCAGCGTCCGCAGGGCACGCAGCTCATTCGGCTTGTCGCCGATCCGGATCGCCTCGTCGATGATGCTGAGGTAGCGCGGCTGGGTCAGCTCGACGATCGTCTGCCACTCGCCCAAATGGTCGAGCAGGCCGGCTGGCAGGGGCATCTTGCGCGGGCCGAGCGTCGCGCCGGCGCCGAAGTGCGGCAATAGCTTGCCCATCACGATCCGGCGATCCATCAGGTCGCCGCCGATCGGCACGCCATCGGTAGCCAGCACATCACGCGACCCGCGCTCGTCGATCCGCATCACCGTGACGTCGAGCGTGCCGCCGCCGAAGTCGAACACCAGCACGCGCTGTTCGCCGCGCGCCGTCGATGCATACGAGAGCGCGGCGGCGGTCGGCTCAGGCAGGAAGGTAAAAGGCGGCAGACCGGCCTCCTCGCCGGCGTTGCGCATCCGTTCGATCGCCAGTGCGTCGAGCCGCGGGTCGGTCGCGTAATGGACCGGGCGCCCGAGCACCATGCCGGTCACTGCGGCCCCAAGCTCCTCCTCGATCCGCCGCAGGATGATCCGCAGCACCACTGCGATCAGCGTCTCGATCGAGTAGCGCGTTCCGAAGACATCGGTACCGGTGAACGAGCGATCGCGCAAGTGCGACTTCAGCGATTGAAACAGCCGCCCAGGTGTGTTCGCGTCGACAACTGCGTAGAGCGCCTGCATCACCGTGCCGACATCCGCGAGCGTGACCTCGGCGTCGCCGATGTAGCGCCACTCGTACTCGATCTCGCGGCCGACATTGCCTTCCTGGAAGCGGTTGATCGCCTCACGCCCGATCGAGGGCACCCCCGCGCGCGTGATGAACAGCGTCGAGCGCATGACCGTCGGCGCGCTGTTGATTGGATCGAGGTTCAGCAGCCGGACCCGCGTGCCATCATAGACGGCCGCGCTGGAGTTCGTGGTGCCAAAATCGAGGCCGACTCGCATGATGCACTCCTTCGTAGGCATGACAAAAGAGCCGATGGCATGGGCGCATCGACTTCACGCAACATGAACAGCTCTGAAATTACCGCCGCAGCATAGCTGATTTCGCATAGTTGCGCAATCCGTCTTTGGGCGGATGTCATTGGGAGCACAGCACAGTCTGTAGGAGTGAATACCGCTGGCTCACTCAGATGGGAGGTTTGGAGGGCGAAGCCCTCCAAGAAGAATTGGTTTTTTGCGGGTGGTTCGGGCGCCTTTGCCGCCCGAACCACCCGCAAAAGAAACTTATCGAGGCCCGCGGCCCCCGCAACCCCCGACTGGCGAGTTTGCCAGCAGTATCAGGAGTGGGGTTTGGGGCGGGGCGTAGCCCTGGTCCTAAACCCCACCGATACTAGCCAGTCACGGATCTACGGCTGTGTGACGGTATAGCTATAACTGGCCGGCTCGGTGGTGAAGGGCGCCGTGCCGATTACCGCCAGCGTGCCGCGCTCGCCCGCGCCAAGCGCCACCGTCGCGCGGCCCTGCGCATCGACCGGCACAGGCTCGACGCTCGTGGCGCCGCCGCTCACCCGAATGAGTCGCAGCGCCCAAGTCTGCGGCAGCTCGCCGCTGGTTCGCACGAAGCCCTGAGCCTGCCAGCCGGCGTCGCCTTGCTCGGCCCCGTCGGCGTAGCTCAGCTCGGGGATGCGGATATTGTCGATCAGCACACCCGGCGCATTGAAGGTATCGTCGTTGACCACCCAGAAGCGCAGCAGCACCGGCCTGCCGGCGAACGGCGTCAGATCGGCCTGCTCCTCGATCCACTGGCCGCGCACGCCCTGGCTGGTGTCCGCCCCCGGCGCGCCGCTGACGCCGGTGATACCATTGCCGTAGTTGCGCCCCTGCGGGTCCTGATCGGTGGTCGTGTTGCCCTTGAGTGGCGCCCAGGTTGTCCCGCCATCAACTGAGACACTCATAAACGCGTAGTCGAAATGGAGTTCCAGCTCGTGCCAGAGCGAAAATTGCAGGGTTGCACGCTGCAGGCCGCTCAGGTCGAAAGCGCGCGTCAGCGTCGAGACGCTATCGTCGCCGCGATTGCTCCACCACATCGCGTGTCCCTCGCGTGGCTGCGCGCCGGTCAGGCTCACGCTGTCGGCGCCGTCGAACGCCAGCGTGACCGGCCCCTGGAGGTTGCCGTAATAATCGACGCCGAACTGCTGCACGCTGGCCTGAGTCTCACCCGGCTGCGCCTCCCCAATCGCCGCGGCGCCCGGCAGCAGCCCATAGGCGTAGCGCCCATCGGCCACGCTGGGGTCGTTCAGCACATTTGCCACCGCCCAATCGGCGTAGAGATCCGCGAAGCTGGTAATATCAGGCCGTTTGCGCGCGGCGATCCGGACGAATGCGTCGAGATGATTGCCGGCGTCGGCCCGGATCAGCTCGGCCAGCCCACTCTCGCCGGCGTACTGCTCCTCGAAGTAGCGCAGGAACAGCTGGGCAGCACCATAGTGAGCCGAGAACATTCTACGATCGGCCGATGCCTGCGAGAACGTCGTCAGCTGGAGATCGGGGTCGGCCAGGTAGGTGGCTGGCTGGCTATTTTCGATATAGCCATTTAGATCCTGCGCCAGTGTCGACATACCCTCGTTGAACCAGGCCGGGCTGCGGCGGGCCTCGTTCCACTCGATCATATGCTGAAACTCATGCGCCAGCGTAAAAGCGTAGCCGGCGCCGCCGAAAGATCTGCTGGTCACATTGATCACGAACATCTCACGCTCGTTGCTGAAGCGATTGACCGCCTTGACAACCTCATCGGCAGCCGAGAAGTAACCGGCGATTCCTCCGCTCAGGGTCGTGTTCAGCACCGTCAGCCGCGCGTCGCCATCCACGCCAGGCGAGGCCTCTGCGCCGAACAGCGCCCGGTCGCGCGGGTAGATCTGCTGTTCGAACTCACGCGCCGAGCGCTCGATCGCAGCCTGGTCGACCGACGCCTCGATATGGGTATCGACGTACATCAGCGCCACCGGGCCGGCGTAGCGCAGCTTGGCCTCGACCTGGAAGTTGGAATTGTCGGCAAAATTGGTCACCCAGAAGGTCTCGACATCTCCAACCTTGACATCCAGCGGTGTCGTGCGTGCGACGGCCCCAACATGGCCAATTCCCTTGAGCGCCTCGGCCAGGGCCAGCTGATCGCGCGGCAATGGAACCGCAGCGCCGATCCGTGCCGGTTCGTTCGCAAGGGTCAGCTCGGCGGGCGCGCTCGGCGTGGCTGGTAGCGTGGTCGCGTTTGACGCCGGCGCGGCTGAGGGCGCCAGGCTCGGGCGCGGCGACGTGGGCAGATTATCGGGTGCGCCCATAGCGGTGGGCGGTGCCGGCGTAGCCACGGGCGCGGCGGTAGGGATCAGCGCCTGCGGCGGCTGACGACCAAATGGCAGCGCGCAGGCCACCAGTATAAGTGCGGCCAGCATAAAGCCGGCGTATCTCCTTGGCATCTCTTTCCCTTCTTCCATCACCCGGCGCCTGCACCGAGCGCACCCGCGACTA
>DATFXE010000699.1:0-2186 GCA_035258585.1 Roseiflexaceae bacterium
ACTTAGGAGTTACGCAGTGGGAGGTTTGGAGGGCAAAGCCCTCCAAAGAACTCCTCTTTCCGCCCACCCGTGGCGGCAAAGCCGCCACGGGTGGGCGGAAATGAAGCTTCTCGGGGGCCTGTGGCCCCCGCACCCCGGCTAGAACGCCAACTGCGTAAGTCCTAAGACTATAACAAGCGACGAGCAACACTGCTTTCACACAGAGAAATCAATGTTGACAAAACTATCACGCGAAACGCTGGCCGAACAAGCGGCGCGGAATCTCATAGCCTTCATCGAGGCCCAGGATCTGAAACCCGGCAAAATGCTCCCGCCGGAGAGCAAACTAGCGGCCGATCTGGGGGTGAGCCGGCCAATCATTCGCGAGGCGCTCAAATCCTTGGAGGGCAGAGGCATCATTGAGGTGGTGGGCGGCAAAGGTGCGGTTGTGAAGCCGCTCGACAATCAGGCACTGCGGCTGTATTTTCAGCGCGCCATGCAGATCGATCGTGAGGCGGTCATCGATCTTTTCGAATTGCGCGAAAGCATTGAAGTTCGGAGCGCCGCGCTCGCTGCTGGACAGCGAACACCTGAGGAAGTAACCCAGCTGGCGGGTATAGTGGCCGAGATGCGCAACCATCTGCGCGACCCAGAAACCTATGTCGAGCTAGATATACAATTTCATCAGCTGATCGCCTCGATGACCCACAATGCGATGATTTACCATCTTATTGGTGCGATCCGCGAGGCTATTAAAGACATGCTCCACGAAAGCCTACTTCGCCCAATTACAGAAGCGCAGCTTGAGCACGTTCAGGTCGGGCACGAGGCAATTCTTAGCGCTCTAGAGCAGGGCGATGCCCAGGCGGCAGAGATCACAATGACTGCCCACTTTAACGATGCAGTCACGTCGTTAATCTACGGCGCTATCGGCAGTATTGTAGCCCGAGCTCAAGTAAAAGCTAAATAGCAGACTTGCGCATACCTGGCCAGACTCGTGCCAGCACCAATTCAGTCAGCTCTATGACGTTCGTGCTTGCGGCGCTGCCGTAGCGGCCGTTTGAGCAGCGGGCGGCGCAGCAGGCGGTGGCGTGGGCGGCGCGGCGGCCGGTTTTGAAAGTATGGATCGCTCAGTTCGAGCCGGCGGCGCGTCTGCTGGCTGCTGCCGTCGATCAGGCCGCGCACATACTGGCGAAGATCGCCCAGCGACGCCGCCTTATCGGCCAACACCAGCACCCAGGCCTCGCGCGAAGTCGGGGCCGGGCCGAGCGGGTACATATGGCTGATGATCGCTCGGCACACCTCCTCTGGCTCGCCCTGCTCGGCGGCCCAGCGGGCCGCGACGGCGCCGTGTGTCGTAAGCGTGCCCAGGCGTGAGTCGATATCGTGAATCATTGCCGCGCGCACGCAGGTGCGCAGATCGGCGCGCAGCAGCTTCGCGAAGCGCGAAGAGTACTTGACCGAGCGCAGCAGGTGGTCGTGCTTGGGGATGCTGTGATGCAGGTGATCGCGTGTCTCGATCACCTTGGGATGCGCCAGTAAGTCAGCGATGAGCTGCTCCATCGGTTGAGCCTCCAACAGGTCGCAAATGAATTCTTCCGCGGTTCTTATACCATGCTCGGCGCAGCGACAGTAGCCCCCATGGGTCCTATTCGGTACTAGGACGTTGTTCGATTGGCGATTGTTTCCGCAGGTGGCTGGTATCGTTGAACGCCAGCAGCTGCGGCGGTGTCCCGTCGCGCCAGCGCAGGTGGCTGATCGAGCCGTTGCGCAGCCGCAGGGCGAAGCGGTTGCTGCCGCGCCCGTGCAGCAGCAGCGACAGGTAGCCGGAGATCACGCCGCCGTGCGCCACCACCGCCAATGCCTGCCCGGTGTGTCTTACCACCAGCGCGCCGATCGTCTCGGCCGCGCGACTGTAAAATGCTGAAAGCGTGTCGCCGCCGGGAAACGCCAGCTCCGCGTCGTCGCGCAGCCAGGCCCACCACAGCCGTGGATGCCGGACCATGAATTGCGCGCTATGCAGCCCCGACGCATGCCCGGTATTCATCTCGCGTAATCCCTCCACCAGAGTGACATCCAGCCCTGCCGCGCGCCCTATGATCTCGGCCGTCTCGCCGGCACGACGGAGCGGGCTGGCATACAGCGCGACCAGCCCGGCCGTGGCGAGGCGCTGCCCGGCGCGTTCGGCCTGATTGCGCCCGCGCGCG